>JAHDHB010000106.1:2734-6562 GCA_020631545.1 Saprospiraceae bacterium
ACGAAATATCGTAAATTCCCTCACCATGTGTTTTTTCCAAGCGGATAATTTTTTTTTTTTGGCAAAAAAAAAGCGATGCCTTGGGTAGAAGGCATCGCGAGGGCTTTCGTATAGTGAGTTTTTGTTTACCAGTTGTAGACCTTTTAAAGGTATAACCAAAGATAATAATTTATTTTAAAAAATTGGTTTCTTTGGTCCAAATTCTTTAAAATGATTATAGTTTAAAAGCCTTTTTGACTTTCTTCACCATATCCAATTTCTCCCAAGCAAAGGTTTCTACTTGGATAGACTTAGCATCTCCATTTAAGCCAACTTTTACTTTTTTCTTAGCAGAAGCACGCCCCATATGGCCATAAGCAGCGGTTTCGGAGAAAATAGGATTTTTCAAGCCAAAACGCTTAACGATTTTCGCTGGTCGCATGTCAAAAAGCTTTCCTACTTTTTCGGCGATTTCCCCATCGTTCATTTTCACCTTAGCCGTTCCGTAGGTATCGACATATAAGCCTACAGGCTCCGCTACACCAATAGCATAAGCGACTTGTACAAGGCATTGGTCAGCAACACCAGCAGCTACTAGGTTTTTGGCAATATGACGAGTAGCATAAGCCGCAGAACGGTCTACTTTAGAAGAATCCTTTCCAGAGAAAGCTCCACCTCCGTGCGCACCTTTTCCACCATAAGTATCCACGATGATTTTTCTACCCGTTAACCCTGTATCGCCGTGTGGTCCACCGATAACAAATTTACCTGTAGGATTGACGTGATAAATGATTTTGGCATCAAATAATTCTTGGATACGCTTTGGTAAAGTGGCTAATACGCGAGGAACTAGGATGTTTTTTACATCTTTTTTGATCTTTGCTAGCATCTTTTTCTCGGCTGCAAAGTCATCATGTTGTGTAGATACAACGATGGTATTTATTCGTTTTGGAGAATGATCGTCATTGTACTCCAACGTTACTTGCGACTTAGAATCAGGGCGCAAGTAAGTCATTTCTTTACCTTCTCTACGGATATTCGCTAACTCAATTAATAAACGGTGAGAAAGATCTAATGCCAAAGGCATGTAATTGTCTGTTTCATTTGTTGCATAGCCAAACATCATTCCTTGATCGCCTGCTCCTTGCTCTTCTTCTTTTTTCCCAACATCTACTCCTTGAGCAATATCAGCAGATTGCTCATGAATGGCAGAAATAACCCCACAAGAATCGGCATCAAACTGATACTCCGACTTCGTGTAACCAATTTTACGGATAACATCTCTAACCGTTTTTTGGATGTCGACATAAGCATTTGAGCGTACCTCTCCACTTACTACGGCCAAGCCGGTTGTCACTAGAGTTTCACAAGCAACTTTAGAATTCGGATCTTGAGTTAAGAAAGCATCTAAAATCGCATCAGATATCTGATCGGCTACTTTGTCTGGGTGTCCTTCGGAAACCGATTCGGACGTAAATAAATAAGGCATTTTAATATCGAATTAGTATGGTTATTCAAAAATTGATGCAAAGATAAAGCTTTATTTACTAATTCGTCTCTTTAAATGAATTTAATAGTTTGGTCTTAAGTCTTAGGCGTTAAAAGTAAAGCACTTTTCTGCTTATATCCTTGGTAAACAAATCTTAAACACTAAAACGATTTCCTTAATCTGTTTGTATTAAAGTAGCGAATTATACCTAAAATATTGTTTTCATCATTTTTTGACGTGTTTTCGACAATTGAAACGAGTATTCCACTACGACTTTAGAATCGTTCTACGTGTGGGGCGGTGGCATAGTGGGAGGGCAATGCGTTTCCACTTAAATACAATTCAAGGCTACTCCGACAAGGCTTTTCTTCAAAATATGATGTAAGATTCAAGAAGTAGATGATTTTTATTTGCTAGCCAATAAAAAATTACGCGATGATGGCTTCATACATCTTATATCATGAATCATATTTTTTTTAAATCAAGCACTTATTTAAACCTTCTGCCGCTGCAAAGACGTAGCACGTCGAATTTATTGCTGCTTGCCAAACTCCTGAAATCTTAGGCTTTTGTATCTGCAGTTTTTAAAATCGTGAATTCCTTCACGATTTGAGCTTTTCAGGTAGCTAATGGTTCAACTCAGAAGTCCTAGGAATACAACAGGAAACTTGAGTACTCCAAAATACTATCCTGATTATGCAAAGAGGGTAGCAAAGTTTTTATTTTGTATAATTTTAAGGGCTTACCCTTGTACTTTTAAAAAATATTTCTTTACTTTTGATTTGCTTACCTGCTTCGTCCCAATACTTCCTTCATTTTCACAGATGACAAGGCCTGCATTTTTATGGGCTAGATAATACTTTTTTGACAATGAACGGAGAATCAATCAATTTAATCCTTGGCTTATTAAATCAAGCACAACTAAATGGTTGTGATGGTTTTATCTTAGCAAGTGATCAAAGTAGGGATAAACGCCATTTAAAGCTTTTCCGCTATTTACGCTTCTTGTATTTTGAGCAAGGCCAAAAGGAATACAACCGAGAAGATGCATTTAGATCTATTTTTGGAACTCAAGAAATTTTTGACGCCAATGGCAAGAAAAAAATTCGAAGAACCATCCAAAAGCTTAAAATGCTGATTTTCAAATTTCAGCAGAAGAGTGTTTTTTGGGAGAGTCCTGTTTTACAAGCTAAATCTCACATCGAATTATTGTCTAATGGCCATAATGATAAAGCATTGCTCAAAACGCTGGAACAGTATATTGAAAATCTAGACATTGAAGATGAGGTAGAGTATTTTTCCTTGTTGCAACAGTTTTATAGCAAGTATTATTTTTATCAAACGGACGATAATTACAAGCGTAAATTTGCAAATGCTTTAGAAAAATATGGCTATACGACGGATGTTTGTTATGTGATTCATAAGTGCAAGGAACTCACGGAACGCTTAAGTAAACTTGAAACAATTGGTATAAAACCAACGCCTAATCTATTAGAACAAATAGATAACACTCTTGCATTATTCAATACATTAAACTTTGATCAGTCCCCCATTGCTCAGCTATTTATTTTGGCGTTAAAATTATTCCGGCGTCCTTCTGAAAAAGGATACATTTTATATAGAGATACTTTTAAGGGAAAAATAGATACCATCCATGCTGAGAAAAAAATACTTTTCACATTCTTAGTGAACAGTGCAAACCGTTTAAAACAATCAGATAACTACTTAGAGGAGCTTTTTGATCTATATCATTTTGCAAATGAAAGAAATATTTTGACTATTGATAATAGAATTCTAAGCTCTATGTTCAACAATGTAATTAATGTTTCTTGTGCTATAAGCAAGTATGAATTTGCAAAAAGTTTTTTCGAAGAAAAATTTAATTTGCTTAATGTTTCCAAGACAATAAAAGACCAGATAAAAAATCTAGCTGAAATCCATTTTTTATTTCAGGAAAAAAAGTATTTAGAAATACTTTCGAAAGTAGATAAAATTAAAAATATAGACTATAGCTATACATTAACAAAACACATAATTGCCTTCAAGGCATTATATGAAGCCCATGGATATGACGCGTATGATGATATTACCGTTCGTGAAGCTAGTTTCAGGGAAATGTTAAGCTATAATTCAGATAAAGGCAATATTAATAAGATAACTCAAAAGAGATATCTGCTCTTCATAAGCTTATTACGCAAAATCGTTAACTTCCCTTACAACAATTATAGCAAAGTACAACTGTTAGAAACCTTAGAGACTTCACAATATAAACCAAATCAAACCAGATGGCTTAGAGAAAAAATAAACCTTTTAAATGAAAGACAAAAAAGAGTTAAATTTGGATAAGCTAAAAAACAATC
>JAHDHB010000106.1:6572-14082 GCA_020631545.1 Saprospiraceae bacterium
ACTAGTCACAAAGTCACCTATTCTTAGTGAAATCGAACATTCTCCTTCAAAAACCTTTAAACTAGAAATATCGATAAATAAGTCCTTACTTTTGGTATACATTTTTCGCCCACCTTGCTCAATAATGATTTCCAAGGGCATCACTAGGGCTCCATTTGAGTTTATATATTCATTTGGTAAGGCGCAGGTAAAAATTGTGCTACTATTTTTCGGATGTACGATATGTACAATTCCATCCCCTCCAATATTTAGCATTGTTACAAAAGCTCCCACACTACCACGCAACGCAAACATACAAAGAATAAATAGACAAATGACCTGTTTTTTCATGACGATAATATTATTAGTACCAATTTTAAAATGAGTAAAAGAGCTCAAACCATAAATTGATCAAGGCACAACAAATTAACTATTTCTATATGCAAGGTACGTTTTTTTTTGAAAAAAAGCTAATTTTTTCACCTTTTTTATGGGTACAATTTGGTCATTCCCCCATAAGCCGACACAACCTTTCATAAGGCACTGACAATCAAGATTCAACTAAAACAAACTTTCCTGAACGCCACCTAAAAAAGGGGCATAGAAGTTGGTCATCTATAAAAAAGTTCTTTTACTAAACACTTGAAAAAGAGTTCTACTTTTGAATTATCGGAACAAAAACGAGGTATTGGACGACCGAGTTAAGCAATCACGATACCCAAAAAAACGTTAGTTGGAATCCTTCTGGGTTAGGGTTTCGCATGGGTTAGGAATCTTTCCTTCTTCCGAGAAGGACAAGATTCCGCCCTATTTTTTTAGAAAAGAAATAGTCTAGCCCACCATGTCAGTCTTTTATGCTCCTTACATGCCTTAAATCTCTTATATGGTTCAAAAATCGCCAAAATCACATTTATCAAACAAAACCACAGCTTCCAGAACCCCACATAACAACCTAAAGAAGAAACTTTTAGAAACAGCCTCAAGACTTAGTCGATGCTTACCGTTGGTGTTCTTCGCCCATAGTAGACCATGTTTTGCGAGTAAGTATCCAAGTAAAAACCTTTGATCTTTCCCTCTTCTTCGGTAAAGATAAGGCGCAGGCGTTTTTTTTGATTATCAAGGCTCAGGCGACAATAGCGTTCTACTTTATATCGTGCCCTTGTTTTTTCTTGAACAAATTCGGTAATCTTCCATTCGTCATTTTCATAAGCTATGAAAATAGATACCGCATCCTTGGTCTTTACAGGATGATATTCGCCTATAAATGCTTGCGGCGAACGGCCTATGTCCAGCTTATCTATTCGATTTTTTGCCGCCATCTCCTCGGCAAATTGCCCGATGACTCTCCCCCAGCGTACTTCTCCTTTATTAAAGCCCGTTCGTACAACGAGTAAATTTTGTGCTGGATTCACATAAAGAAACTGCCCATTGAAACCAGCAGCAAAATAGTCTGTGGTCGCTAAATAATGTTCATAGGCGTAAGTATCAAGCCACCAACCATTAGTATAGCCCCACCATTTATCAGGGTTTAGATTTTTCTGAGAAGCTTGCTTTACCCAATGTTTAGGTAGAATTTGCTGCCCTTCCCACTTGCCATCATTTAAAAACAAACGCCCCATTTTCAACAAATCTCGACTAGCCATCGCTAAACCACCGTACATTCGTTCATTTCCATGTCGTTTGCTATCTATCGTAAAATAAGCGTCATACTCCATTCCTAGCGGTTCCCAAATTTTTTCTTGCAAATACGCTGCAATCGTTTTACCAACAGCCTTTTCCAAGCAAAGCCCAAGAACTTGGGTATCAATAGATTTATAAGCGAAATGAGTGCCAGGTGGATGCGCCAATTTTGCTTTATTTACAAACCTGAGGAGGTTAGCATTGTAGTAAGTCATCCCCGCTGTTATATAATTTTCATAATCACTGTAATTCAAGCCGGAAGTCATTTGTAAAAGATGCTCAATCGTCATTTCCGCTCGTCCTCCTTCTTTAAAAGCAGGTAAAAAATCACTGACTTTTTGCTCAAGTCCTTTTATCTTCCCTTCCTCTATTGCAATGGCAACCAAGGAAGTAACAAAAACCTTGGTCACTGAGAATACAATCGCGGCCTTGTTTGCACTATAGTTATTCGAGTAGTTTTCATAAAGAATCGTATCCTTGTTGGCCACTATAAGTCGAATTGGTGGCTTCTACAAAATCATCAAGATTCTTGCACTTTTTCTTTTCCAGCATCTCCGCATCTACCCATTTATCCAATTCAGGTAAAGGAACTGATTGATAGACAAAAGGATTGGAAGCTTTTTGAGAACGCTCGACCTTTACACAATGAAAATACTTGGTGTCTTTTATGGAAGGTCTATATAGAAATATTATTTTCGCCACTACTCCACAGCCCGATAGTCCAAATAGTAGAAAGAGGAAGAAGAAGAACGAAAATTTACACTTCAAAATACTTTTTAAATTCATATTCAATCTTGAAACTGGCCTAGCGATTCTGATCATAAGTTCTTGAGGGCTTTGCTACTGCACTACTAGCATTCGATTGACTAAATATAACTATTTCCTCAAAATAATTACGCCTTCTGCCTCATTTCTATTCCATTCGAGTTTTAAATAAAAACATCACATAAAACAACAAAAAAACACCTATAGCCTACGTTTAACAATCTTATAATCAAAATAATTGAATGACATAGCGTCACAAAACCCGAATATAAAAAACAAGGATTCTTACCAATACGGCTAATTTTGGTCATTGGTAAAGTACTAGTTTGCTTATACAACAAAAATGGTGAGAAAGCCCATGATTTTTATTGAAAATGTTGAGCACAAGATTAAGGCTATTTACTTTACTAATGTATTTTACTTGATGCCTGATTATTCCACGACTCACTAGACTACTACGTATGAAACCTGATTTCACCTTTACTTGGTTCCTTTTTCTATTTTCCTTTGCTAGCGCGTATGGAAAGACAGTAAACTGTGCACCTTGTACTATTGTCAATCCTTTGGGCAACAGTATAAGCATCAAAGCAGGACAAAAGGTTTGTTTAAAAGACAATTTTACTTGGGAAGGAAAGTTTTATCAAATGGAAGGAGGTGAGTTTCATATTGAAAAGGGTTCTACTTGGCATATACAAAAAGAAGACTATACCTTAAACAACATTAAAATTTACAATGTAGGAACGATTGATTTTGATGGAGATGTCTTAATGAAGGAAGAAACCGTCTTAAGTAATGAGGGTAGCATTCAGCTAAAGGGACAACTAGCGCTTCAATTCCAAACCGCTTTTTTGCACAATAAAAAGCATGGGCAAATCTGGCTAAATGGACTCCATTTTCAAGAAGGAATTTTTGAAAACGAAGGCGTCATGACTCTTCAATGTTTAGACCAATTGGACAGCGCCAAGCAACCGACCGATTCCCCTTGCTTGTATATTGATAAAGGACAAACCCTTACCAACAATGGTGAAATGCATATTGCTAAAGATGCTAAATTTCAAGGCCGCACCATCGGCAAAGGATATTTTAACGTAAAAGGGAGTTTGCACTTGGAAAATGACCAACCTCTATTAGGTGATATGACCTTTGATATTGGAGAAGAATTCCAAGTAGCTTCTTCGTCAATGGGAACTTCAAAGTGGTTGACTTTCAATGTAACAGGTCGTGCAAGTTGCCATCGAAATCAAAACTTCACCAGTACGATTTGTAATACTAACGATCCCTTGGGAGATTTTGATACGCCTTGTGGAAAAGAAGCCAAGTACAACGCTGTCTTAGATTGTACCAATCCTCCAGCTAAGCTTGTCGATTTTTCTTATTCTTCTCTTGGCCAAAATATTTATTGCTATTGGAAAACGCATAATGAATTCAATATCAAGCATTATATCCTAGAAGAAAGTCTAGATGGAAAAACTTTTGAGTTCATGGAAATCATTGAAGCGAATAATAAAACAGGTGATTTTTCCTACGCTTCTCGCCCTCTACCCGAAAAAACAAACAACGTTTTTTACCGTTTAGCCATGGTCAGCGAATCAGGCAAAACGACCTATTCTGAGCCTATCGAAATTCAGGTAAAAAGCGGTGTAGCGGATTATTCGGTATACCCTAATCCTGCGAAAAAAGACGGTATTTTCAAGGTCACGACACCCAACCGCGAGCAAGTTCAACTCCATATTTACAATCTTAGCGGACAACTCCTAACCACCGAAGTCCTAGAAGGTGAAGTAAAATATACCTTAAAAATCAAAGAATTGAATGACCTCCAAGGAATTTTAATCTTCGAATTTTCATAATGAGTTTTTTTCGCTGAAAGTTGTTAAGTAGGGTATGGCGGCAGAGCCGCAGTTGAGAGTTGAGAGTTAGGAGTTAGGAGTTAGGAGTTATCCTCTCAGGACGTACAAACACAACGAGTATCAAAGCTAGTAAAGTTCTATCTGCAAGTTTTTTAGCTTGATCCTACAGTAAAAACTTTGCATAAAAAACAAACTTTCTGCCTTGTGTACAAAGCACAAAGGTATAGGGCGTTTTTAGATGGGCATAAAATAAAGTGAAGATCTTACGACACAAAACCCATCCATATAGCTACCAGAATTGTTTAAACTGCTACTTTTCACCCCTAAAACAAGAAATACGCAGTAATAGCCGCCAATACGCCATGTAAAACCGCCACTTTTATATCTGCTGGTTCTCCTGCACCTCTAGAAATCAATACAGATAGGGCCACTAGTGTATGGAAGACCAAAAACACGATTAAAAAAGGATGATGCAAAGCGACGTCTTCGATATGTAGCCCCACTAAAGCGGCATAGACACCAATGGTAATGGCCGCAGCACCATACATTCTAGCGCCCATCAAGGCTAAAGGAGAGGCTTTCGAAAATTGGGGAATTAAACTGGGTTTCAACAACATGACGAATCCGACTAATAACTCTAATGCGCTTGTCAACAAGATAAATATTTGCATAGTATAGGTTTATGATATGCGAAATGTGATCTATGAAATGGATTTTGTTCCTGCGGGTAAAATACAACTTAAAGGGATAAGATTTTGCTTTTGGGGGGCAACTTCTTTGTTTTTTGTGTAGGAGATGAAATGTGGCTTTGGCATTTTTTTAACCATAGAAGACATATAAGAAGATATAAGCATAACTTGACGGACTAGACGCTAAAGACTTATAAGGAGGTCTGCGACCTTTTTAAGGCATCTAAGCTAAACACTTTTTATTTTTTAATTATTCCCTTCCATTTTCCCTTCTTTAACCATCAAAAAATAATCCTATTTCAACGTTTTTTACATTGAAAAATTTGCTATAGCTCGCCAAATGTGTATATTTGAGGTAGATTTGGCAAGCTATAAACAAACAAACTATGCATAAAACACTAATTGGCCGTATACAAGAAAAAAAGACCTTAAATAAGGCGCTAGTATCCGATGAATCAGAAATGATTGCCGTTATTGGAAGAAGACGAGTAGGAAAAACATTTTGGACATAACTAATCCCTCCCTAAAAAAACAATAAGAAATCTCACTTCATACATCTTACATCTTATATCATAAATCATAAATCAAACATATCCCTTCGCCTGCAAGCGGAACAACTCCGCATATTTGCCGTCCTTAGCCAGCAGTTCTTCGTGGCTTCCCGACTCTAGCAAGCGGCCATGTTCTAGGAAAAGGATACGATCCGCCATTCTTACCGTAGAAAAACGATGAGAGATCAATACTGCCGTTTTCCCTTCAATCAATTCCGAGAAGCGGACAAAAACCTCATGTTCCGCCCTAGCATCCAAGGCAGAAGTCGGCTCATCGAGGATAAGCAATTGTGCTTCCCGCATGTAGGCGCGTGCTAGAGCGATTTTTTGCCACTGTCCCCCCGATAACTCAACGCCAGATTCAAAGCGCTTGCCCAAAATCTGGTTATACATGGCTGGTAAATCCTTGATAACGGTATCGGCCAGGCTCTTTTCTGCCGATTCCTTGATTCTTCCTTCGTCATTTAAGGCATTGATTTGTCCAACAGCAATATTTTCCGACGCTTTCATCTGAAAACGAACGTAATCTTGGAAGATGATGCCTACTGTTTTGCGCAATTCACGGACATCATACTCCCTCAAATCTACGCCATCAAGTAGAATGCGGCCTTCGGTGGGTTCGTACAAGCGCGCTAGGAGTTTTACTAGGGTTGTTTTACCAGCACCATTCTCCCCGACCAAGGCAAAACGTTCCCCAGCATTCAAGTGGAAAGACAAATTGCGAATGGCCCATTTTTCACTATTCAAGTACTTGAAACTGACGTTGTCAAAGGTAAATCCTTCTTGGATTTTCTTAGGAACTGGAACCGAATTTTCAGGGGAAACAATGGCGGGTCTCAAGGCCAAAAAGTCGAACAAATCTTGTAAATAAAGCGCTCCCTCGGCTATCTTGGCAAAACGATTCATAATTCCTTGTAGCATTGTCCGCATACGATTGAAAGAACCGGCCAAAAAGGTCAAGGTTCCGACCGTAATCAAGGCAGAAACGGTTTGCAAAATAATGTAGACGTAGGCCACATAATAGGATAAGGAACCTAGGGCAGAAAACAAACTACCCAAGGAAGCACGCTTGATAGCCAAGCGTTTATT
The DNA here is from genome assembly GCA_020631545.1 of Saprospiraceae bacterium. Lineage (GTDB taxonomy): Bacteria > Bacteroidota > Bacteroidia > Chitinophagales > Saprospiraceae > JAHDHB01. The sequence goes on from JAHDHB010000106.1 coordinate 13,176, forward strand.
GACTAAAAAATACTTGTCTGCTATCTCCCTAAACCGCTCTGCCAGAAAATTATCTAAGCTAAAAATCTTGATTTCTTTCGCTGTCTGGTCACTAGCGCCAATGTAGCGGAGGTAGTCCAATTCCCGACGTTCCGGCGTCCAATTTTTAGTCAAGGAATAGGTCTTTTGGTTAAAATAAATTTCATTGATAAAGGAAGGGATAATGGCTACGACCAAAATCAAAATCAACCAAGGGCTAAAAGTAATAATCCCCACGGCTAGAAACAAAATCGTGATAATGTCTTGTACTTGGGTCAACAACTGGGTAAGCAACACTGTCCGGCCTGTCGTCTGACGCCTTGCTCGTTCCAGTTTATCATAAAAAGCGGGGTCTTCAAACTGGTACAAATCCAAGGCTGCCGCATGGCGGATTAGTTCTTCAGACGTTTTGTTGGAAAACAAATCGCCTAACAAACTATCAATCAGCATAATCCATCGATTCATCACATCTGACATTACCGCCAAGCCAAATTCTATCCCGACCATTGTCCATAAGAAAGTCTGGTCACCTCCCTCTCCTACTTGAATCAGGCGAATGACTTCGTCAATAATCTCCTTGCCTACCCAAAGAATCATCAAGGGGAAAGCGGATTTGATGATACGAAGCAGGAAGTTCGCAATGGTAAGGGGTTTGCTGGTGTCCCACACCAATTTCAAGAAAGCTGGGAGGTTCTTAAGTGCTGAAAATTGTTCTTTTACACTCGCTTTTTTTCGTTTTGCCATGCGGCTAATTTAGGGCTTTTTTTGGTAAGGTTGGATTTATCGGGCTAGTTGTTTTGTGGAAAGGTAAGATAAGGGGTTTTAGGGTATTTTTTTACCATATAAGGGATTTAAGACATTTAAGGGGCATATAAGTTTTTATTGGGAT
>JAHDHB010000107.1 GCA_020631545.1 Saprospiraceae bacterium
AGAGTTACGTTAAGCCAAGCACAAGATGAGGGCGTTGAAAAGGGAATTAAAATAGTAGCTATTCGTTGCATAAAAAAAGGGCGAACTAACGAAGACATAGTGGACATTACAGGTTTGACTATAGCTCAAATTGAAGCACTACGAAAAAAAGTAGAGCTTGAAAGAAGGGAAGAATTAAATGTGGACTTTTCGTAAGTATTCATAAATTCTTCAAAAAATCGAACCTACACAAGAAAAGTCAACAAAACCAACCGCCTCGGAATGGTGAGGAATATCTTGATTATAGCTTCCTTAATCTACTTTTTCTAGGGAATAAAATCCTCCTTCTAGTCACTTTCTAGTTAATATTTTTCGTAAATTGCCACTTTACAGAATAAAGGGTTTATGAATAGGTATACTTTGTTCTGCATCAAAACGATAGTCATATTATGCATTATTATACACTAGGAGAAATTCCGCACAAACGGCATACACAGTTTAGGAAAAAAGATGGTGAATTATACAAGGAAGAGCTATTCTCTACGGAGGGGTTTTCTGATATGTATTCCATCCTTTATCACTGTAATCCACCAACGCAGATTACTCAGGTAGAAGAGCCTTTTTCGGTAAAGCCTAAAACGATTCATGACAAGCAACTGAAACCACGTTGCTTGATGGGCTTTGACATTAAACCGGAAGATGATTATCTGAAGAGTCGAAAACCTGTTTTGGTGAATAATGATTGTCGGATTTCCTTGGCAGCTCCTAGGAAAAGCATGGAGAATTACTTCTTTAAAAATGCGGATGCAGATGAATGTATTTTTGTTCATGTGGGCAAAGGAACTATGAAATCTTGCTATGGTGAGTTGACCTTTGGATATGGTGATTATATCGTAATTCCTAGGGGGACTATCTACCAAATGGAGTTCGAAACGGAAGACAATCGCCTGTTAATCATTGAATCTACTGGCCCCATTGTCACACCAAAGCGCTACCGCAATAAATTTGGTCAACTCCTTGAGCATTCTCCTTTTTGTGAGCGTGATATTCGAAAGCCAAAGAATCTTAAAACCTACGATGAGCAGGGGGATTTCTTGTTTTATATCAAGAAGCAAGACATGATGTATCCTTACCGATACTTGAATCATCCTTTTGATGTTATCGGTTGGGATGGGTATGTTTATCCCTATATTTTTTCTATACATGATTTTGAACCGATTACAGGGCGAGTTCATCAGCCACCTCCAGTACACCAGACGTTTACAGGAAGGAATTTTGTGATTTGTTCCTTCGTCCCTAGGCTTTTTGATTACCATCCGAAAGCTATTCCTGCGCCTTACAACCATAGTAACATTGACAGTGACGAGGTCTTGTACTACGTGGACGGCGATTTTATGAGTCGTAAGCATGTAGAAAAAGGCATGATTTCCTTACATCCAGGAGGAATTCCTCACGGACCGCATCCAGGTACAGCAGAGAAAAGCATCGGCGCTAAAGAAACGCATGAGTTGGCGGTCATGGTCGATACTTTTGCTCCTTTACTCATGACGGAATACGCTGCTGGAATTGAAGAAGGAGATTATTATAAAAGTTGGCTGTAATGTTTTTTTGCCGAGCTTGGAAGGTAGGGAATGGTGGATGCTTGGGGGTATTGTTTTTTTGCTTGAATTTTCTAGTGCTGACGCCTAGTTTTGCGCAAAATATGGGTACGGATAGCCTTCCATTACTTGAATGGAAGTTGGGTAGCCATGTTCAATTTTCTCATGCTGGTATAGGAATGGGGGTAGGCGCTTCCGTTGATTTTCGACATTTTCGGTTTTATACAGGAGGAAGGATTAATTTTGCAAAAAAGTATACGCCTACGAAAGGGCCTATCGGGATTGAATTTAGTGCCGCCTATTTCCCCATTTTATCCGAAAATCGTGTGCAAAGTTTTGCGGTAGCTACTTATCAAGTTGATTTTTCAAAATCGTATTGCCGTACTGCTGCTTGTGTGCGAAAAATGAATACCATTCATGCTTATACTATAGGCTATGGAATGGAGATAGAGCTAGGAAAAGGGATTTCCATCAATAATTCCATTCAAGTTGGCCAATATACCGAACGTTTTTACAATGGAATCTTACAAGAACGTTATTCTACTTCAGGTTTTAATGCTTTAGTGAAATTGGGCGTGATGGTCCCCGTTCGCCGATAATTTAAAATTCTCGGCTAACTCCCTTTTTTTATTCTCCGTAAAAAAATCCTGTTTCTTTAAATAAAATTGGCAGGGAATTTTGAAATCACCTGCTAACATGAAGCCTAAAAAATTGTTTTCATATCTCTTCTATGTGCTGTTATTCCTAGCATTCAGTTGTCAAAAAAATGATACTACTCAAATACAAAACCTCAATGGAGGAGAGGTAGAAGTCATTGGGCATCAAGGATCTGGCCTAGGAACTGCCCACAATGCCTTACCGCCCAACAGCCTTGCTTCGATACAACGTGCCATCAATGGTCTCAATGCGGATGGGGTAGAAGTTGATGTGGAAATGAGTGTAGACGGCGAATTGTTTCTATACCATGATAAAATGTTGGAAAGTTTGACGGATTGTGAAGGTTGTATCACAGGAATGCTTGCAGAGGATTTGGAGCGTTGTAAGTATGACGTAGGCATTTCGAATACGCTAGGCCAAGCACATTACCTCGTAAAATTAGAGGATTTGCTCACCCTTTATCAAGGAACGTCTTACCTCTTTTACTTGGATATTCGTTTCAGAAACCGATGTGATGAAAGTCTTGATCCTGATTTAGATAGCCTAGCGCAAGCCATTCACGAGCTCGTAACTCGGTTGGATATGGGTTTTCAAATTCGAGCTATAAGTTTGTCTGTCAGTTTATTACAGAAGTTGCAGGTTTTGGGTTCTATACCTGAATTGTACCTAGATTCTTCCTATCCTGAATGGGTGATAGAAGAAGCGGCAAAAGCCAATTTCCAAGGAATTTCCATAAGCAATGATTTGATAAGTGCAGCACAAGTAGAGAAAGCGCATCAACTTGGGTTAAAAGTTTCCTTGTTTGACGTAAAAATACGTTCCAACGTAATTTCGGCCATTTCCAAGCATCCTGATATGCTGAATACCGACAATATTGAGCTTTGCCAGCAAGTGTTGTGAGGACTAGTATTTTCTGAGTAGAGCCATTAGTATAGTTGTTTGCAGAAGAAAGTCATCCGAAAACTAAAACCTAAACCCTGAAGTAGGGGCAATCCTTCATGGTTGCCCTAGCAGGGAAGGTAATTCCTCGCTCCTGACACCCGGCTTCTATTTTGCCGCGCAGCGATAATTTTAGAGTACCTATAAGTCATTAGCTTTCATCCTTCTTCTAGTAAGTCGTTGTGGGGAAAGTCCTTTGTCTTTTGTCCTTTGTCAAAATGTCTATTTTCAAGCGAAGCGACGAAAATAATTAGATCCTTGGCTAAATTTTTGTGTTATTGATTTTCTTGAGGTATTTCAGAAAAATGCTTGAATTAACCTTAGCTTTGCATCGCTAAAATGGTTCTAAAAATAACTTTATGAAACGAATAGTCCTTTTTTGCTTAGTTGCGCTGACCTTTACTGCTTGTAAAAAGAAATCTTTGACCAACAATTGTTGCTTATCCGATCCTTTTAAGCAAGAATTTTCTGGGGGATATATCCTTGTACCTAATATCTTTACGCCTGATGGTGATGGGCATAATGATTTTTTTGAGCCAATTGTAACGGGAGTGACTTCTTTTTCTTTAAAGATTCAGAATACGAAAAATAAAGTCTTGTTTACAGGTGAAGATCAGGCTTGGGATGGACGGGACAACGATGGGAACTTGGTGCGTGATATTGTGGGTTGGACTATTGTAGTAAATACCACAAAAGTCGAGCAATATACTTTTTATGGCCAACTGTGTGTTTTGGTAAAGGGCAATGACATTTGTCCAAAAAACTTTGATGATTGTTATTTTAGCAACCAGTTTACCACTGTTCCTACCTTTACATTTGACAATACGCTGCCAAATTATGAGGAGCTCTGTGATTAAATTGATTACAAAGGCCTTTCTCCCCAACGCTTAAATCGTGTAGGTATACACGATGCGTAGACGCTAAGACGTTCATTTACCAATCTAATTAAGTCGTGGAGGACTTGTCGTTTTCCACGAATATCTTTACAAATCAGTTCTTTGCATGAATTATTTGACCATTGAGAATATCAGCAAATCCTATGGAGAAAAATTGCTGTTTAAAGACCTTTCTTTCTCTATCAACAAGGGGGAGAAGGTGGCTTTCGTGGCCAAAAATGGAACGGGGAAGTCGACCTTGTTGCGCATTGTAGCAAAGTTGGATTCCTCCGACGGGGATAAGGCGAAAATTATCATACGCAAAGGAATAAAAGTAGGATATTTGGATCAATCTCCCGATTTTCCTGATGGACAAAGCGTTATGGAAGCTGTTTTTGATGTAGAAACACCGACGGTTCGTGCTTTCAAGGAGTATGAATTGGCGATGTTGTATCCCAACGATCAAGAACGAATGCAAAAGGCGTTGGAGAAGATGGAGGCGATGCAGGCTTGGGATTTTGAAGCACATGTCAAGCAAATTCTTTTCAAGCTGAATATTCAGAATCTTGATCAACAGGTGAGTACGCTTTCTGGGGGGCAACAAAAACGGGTGGCTTTAGCTAAGGTTTTGATTAATGAACCAGAGTTCGTGATCATGGATGAGCCAACGAACCACTTGGATTTGGAGATGATTGAATGGTTGGAAAATTATTTGAGTCGTCAGAATTTGACGTTGTTTATGGTGACGCACGACCGCTATTTCTTGGAGCGTGTTTGTGATAATATCATCGAATTGGACCGAGGAAATTTGTATAAATACAAGGGGAATTATTCTTCTTTTTTAGAGAAAAAGGCAACTCGCCAAGAAAATCTTGCTAAGGAAGTCAATAGCGCGAAGAGTTTGATGCGCAAGGAGTTAAATTGGATGCGCCGGCAGCCTAAAGCGAGGGGAACAAAAGCGAAAGCGCGTGTAGATGCTTTTTATAACTTAGAAGAACGGGCCAATCAAAAAGTTGAAGAGGATAGATTGCAATTGAATATTAAAACAACGCGATTGGGGAGTAAGATATTGGAAATGCACAATATCAAGAAGAGTTTTGGGGATTTAAAAATTGTTGAAAAGTTTGATTATAAATTTAAACGGAACGATAAAGTTGGGATCGTAGGAAAAAATGGTGTCGGAAAATCTACTTTCCTTGATATGATGCTGCAACTGGAAAAACCTGATGGTGGCAAGGTCGTGAAAGGAGATACCGTACTTTTTGGTTATTATTCGCAAGATGGTCTAAAGCTGGATGAAAGTAAAAAGGTCATTGATGTGGTGCGTGATGTGGCGGAATATATTCCTATTGATGGTAAGGGACGCAACATTTCGGCTTCGATGCTTCTTGAGCGTTTTCTTTTTAGTAAAGAGCATCAATACACCTATGTTCACAAATTGAGTGGAGGTGAAAAACGACGTCTTTACCTCTTGACCATTTTGATGACCAATCCGAATTTTCTAATTCTGGATGAGCCGACGAATGATTTGGACATTGTTACCCTAAATATCCTAGAAGAATTTTTGCTGGAATTTAAAGGCTGTTTGGTTATTGTAACGCACGACCGCCATTTTATGGATAAGTTAGTAGAGCATTTATTCGTTTTTGAAGGAGATGGCTTCATCCGTGATTATCCAGGAAACTATACGAGATACCGCGAGTGGAAACGAACGCAAGAAGAAGAAAAGGAGCTTATAAATGCAGAAAAGAAACGCCAAGCGAAGAAGTTAAAAAGCAATACGCCCGTCAAAGAAGAACCCAAGGGACGGCGTTTATCTTATGAAGAGCGCAAAGAATTTCGTTCGCTTGAAAAAGCGATTGAAAAACTAGAGAAAAAGAAATTAGAACTGTCCAACAAATTCAGTGATCCTTCGCTCACAGGAGAAGATATGGCCAAATTATCCAAGGAGTTAGGCTTGATAGGGAAGGAGATTGAAGAGAAGGAAGATCGTTGGTTGGAGCTATCCGAATGGGCTTAACCATTGCGCATTTTTGTAGATTTCTTTCAATTCTAATAGAAGCGGAATACATTCTATTTGAAAGGCCTTACTAGAACCACTGATATAAAACATATCCCAAGTATTAGGCGATACCTTTCTAAGTACTTCTACTACAGGTTTGTATTGGTCAACGAGGATGTATTCGGTTAAGGAGGGGATATTTTTGTATTGTTGAAATTTATTCCCCCAATCATAGTCTTCTGAATCGGTAGACAAGACTTCAATGACCAAGGATGGATTTTTCACGATGTTGGGATTCCCTGAAAAACACTGCGGCTTTTCGGTGACTACCATTAAATCTGGGTAAACACATGAATTGGAATGCTCGATATAGACCTTTGTTTTACCATCGTAAACGGTGTAGTTTTGTAGTCTTTCCTGCTCTTTTTTTAGAATAGCCTTTAGATTACCATTTATAATACAATGATCTATCGAAAGAGTATCCAAGGGGAGGAGTTGGCCATCAATATATTCATTTCGATGACTAGAAAAATCCTCTAGATTCAAGTATTCCTGAAAGGTTATCGTAGGATGCATGGGGGATTGTTTGGTTTTAAAAACTTGAATTGGTCGTCTTTTGAATAGTACTTAGTCTAAATATACATTGTAAAAGATACCTTATTCGAAATTTCTTGTGCTCTTAGTGGTTAATATTGTTAAAACTAGAATAAATATAGAGAATAGTATCTTTTTTATTGTAGGGGTTTTATAAAAAATAGGTAAAGACAATCTTCTTTTTTTGAACAAGAGCTCCGCAACGTCAGTATTAAAGCTTAATATTTTGTGACAAAATTTAGGGGAATTCTTTTGAAAATAATTACAAGTGATGTCCAAAAGTTTCCAAGTAATCTTTGAAAACGAGGCGGATCTGTTCCTTCGTTAAACTGAAATCCTTTATATGATAACGATGACGACCATATTTATGCTGCTTATTGGCAGTAAGAAAAGTCTTCATAGCTGACGTTGTACTGTTTTTTAAGGAGATATCATAAGCATCATAGATACATTTGATGCATTCTAGTGGGTTTGTTATCAGGTTTTTATAGTAGATGTCAACGGCATTTATATCAGGAAAGTTTTTGCGGAATTTTAGGGCACGGTTCATCGCATAACCATTTTTTCGAAGCCAGTGTTGTGCAACTTCTTTCGCATCGACCTCATCACTAAAAATACGACGACCGTGATAGACCATGCTTGAAAAAGAGGGCATGACTTGTAGGGGATCTCGATGGGTAAAAACGAACAAAGCTTTAGGGAATATCTTTTTTAAGACAGGAAGAAACTCAAGGTGTTGGGGCGTTTTCAAAATCCAACGTTTACCCGATTTTTGCCATTGGAGCAGTTGCAACATGCTCTTCATGTAGGCATAAGCAGGCGTGTGATCTTGTTGTTCTGCCCAAGCAGCGTAAGAAGGAACATGCAAGGTCGCTTCAGGAACAGTGCTTAGGAAAGTCATGTCATTTAGCAAAATATCTTCCTCTGGCGCATGATGTTCTACGGGATGAATGGCAAAAAAATGAGGAGAAAGATACCGCACGGCACGTTCCGCTATTTTGGCCTGAGCAATTCGATCATCTTTCTTTTTCCTAGGGTTTGGAGCGGGATTTAGCCCCTCCCAAGACAACATTGTGCGATTGTCGTTGTCTTGACTAAGCAGGCGGTGGAGTAGGGTAGTGCCTGTTCGCTGCAAGCCGGTTATAATGATAGGGCGCTCTATTTTTTCTTGACGAATCTCAGGATATTGCTTGAAATAATGCTTAGCGCGTAAGCGATTTACCAACATGCCTAAAATTCGTTCTTTAAACAAAAAACGCCCAACACGATGCAGATTTCCTTCTTTTTCAACGGCTTCGAAGAGTCTAGAAATAGCTTCCTTATCCAAATCCTCATCTTTTAAGTCTAAACCCGCTTTTTTTTCTGCTTGTAGGAGAAGGCGCTCAACATCCAAATTTACCTTTGGGCCTAGTTTATTGAATAGGCGAACTAGGCGCGGTCGATAGTGATTAAGGGCGATGACATCGTGTTTTTTCATGTATTGCTGTATTGGACTTAGAGAGTGTAAATTTTATTTCTTTACAGTCTCTTAGCCAGAACCCTAAAAAAGTGTTTAGATGTGTCTTAAAAAGGTCGTATACCTCCTTATAAGTCTTTAGCGAGTATGTCACGCTATGCTTATATCTTCTTATATGCTTAAAAAATCGCCAAGTCCACATTTGTAGTAAACGCTGGAACTTTCCTTCACTTTGCTTAATAGCGCTCTATCAACCGTACCTTGTCATCATCAGCAGAAGGCCCATAAGAGGCAGGAACTGGAACGCCTAGCATTCTCAAATAGACACCAAGTTGAGCACGGTGATGAATTAAATGATTCAAGCAAAACACTCTGGCTACTTGTTTCTTAGGTAAAGTGAATAGAATTTCATCACCATAGGTCATTGACCATTCCTTATTAAATTCCTCGTCTGTCGCTGCTGCTAAAGAACGTTTTGCTCCTTCTAGTAACCCATCAAAATAAGCCAGCAACTCTTCCGTTGTATTAATCTCTTTCGGCTCAAAATGGATGAAATCTAATTTATCGTTTTCCAGACATTCCGTCCACCAAGCCATAATTTCCGCTACATGGATAGCCAATCGCCCTAAGGTTTCCGATTGCTCCGCAGGTTTAAACGCTTTTTTTTCAAAAGGAACGGCGGCTAAATAGCTTCTGGTAACTTGGGCTTCTAGGTTTAGTTCTTTTAGAAATTCTTTGGCTATGGACATTGGTCTGGTTTTGAATGTACTGTACTTGACTTATGTGTTTGAGCGTCAACTTCTGCGTTTTTGGAGCAGAAAATGAAATGTGGATTTATCGTTTTGGCGATTTTTAACCATATAAGCTATATAAGAAGATGATGTAAGCATAACGTGAGATACTGGATACAAAAGACTTATAAAGAGGTCTGCGACCTTTTTAAGACACATAAGCTAAGCACTTTTCTCTTGGTGCTGGCTTTGCCAGCTTAGAAATAAGGCGTTACCAGTTCAGCGCTTCAGGAGCTTTTTCAAAGAGCACTTTTAATTCCTGAATATTCAAATGTTGGCGAATCATTTCTTTCCAAACGGTAACATGACTCCCTTTTTTTATAGCTAGAATAGGTCTATTGAGCTCGGCTTTTGTTGCAGCGCTAGTTTTTAAATTTACATAGCGTTGCAATAAACTTAAGTAATTTTCATAGGCTGCTTCCCTTGCATCTACTAAATAGTCTCGTTTATTGAGTTCTAAGGTTTCTATAGTATAAAACGCTCGTTCGTAGGCGATAGTTCCTTCTTGTTCTCGTTCTGTAAAATGAAAGGACTTCATTTTTAAATCCAATTCTAAAAACATCATAGGGTTTTCGTACCTAGGATTTATCAAAACACTATTTCCTTTAGTGGGTCTTTGTAATACCGTATCCTTATTCTGTTGAGTATGATGTAGATGACTTACATTTATTCGATTTCCTGTATGCTGAGCATAAACCTCGAATTTATTCGCTTTCGGAATATTACAATTTTGACAAGAATAAATATGGTTGCTCCAAGCAAAAGTCTTTTCTGGAAAAATTGCTTTAGGCTCAAAATGATCCACCGCACAAGCAGCAGAGTCTTCGCAATATTGACAACGCTTAGCGCCACTGCACATCAATTCTAGCGTATCTTTTACCGCTGCAAGTGTATTGGTGGTACTTTTTTGTGGCCAAAGTCGTCTTGCTTCCTCCTTTTGTTCTTTATAAGTTGGTTTACTGTCGATGATATTTTGCCATTTTCCCAACCATCCTTTAGCTTTTGGTGCTAAATCTCGATTTATCAACTGTATCATGCGCCTTATTTTTGAGTAGGAAGGATCGCTTTTAATTTTTCCAATTCTGCCCATTCTTCTGGGGTCAAATCTTTCACGCTAGATTTTTTATTTAATCTAACTAGCCGTTCTAGCATTCGGTAAGATGTTTCTGATCTGGTGACATTCCTTCCAAACAACCCCGTCCCATAAGCTTCCAATACATTTCCATAAACTAATCGTTGGAATTCAATACCTTCAATTTTTCTATTGGCAGTTTCGGAATCGGGTTCACTCAATTTCCAAATGCTATCAGCCGCTTGGCAGATGAGGGGGCTGTGTGTGGTGACGATGAATTGTATATTGGGGAAATACTTAGTAAACCATTTCCCTATGCGAACTTGCCATGTTGGATGCAAATGGACATCGACTTCATCTATCATGACTACGCCTGAATGATGAATAATATTTGGATCTTCTGCTGGAACAATTCTACAGAATATTTTTTGCATATGCATCATTAAGTCCAAGACCAAACTAAGCATGGATTTGTAACCATCACTCAAGTCGTAGATAGAGCGTTCATTCCCAAAGCTATCTGTGAAATAAACGCCATGAGATTTTACGGATTTTATCTTATAGCCATGTGGCAGTAAATCACTATTATTGATAAAAGTGATTTTATCTTCAAGCATTTTTTTGGAGACTTTTCTTACTTTCTCCTTGGTATGATCGGATTGAATTTCAAGGCTTTCATGATGCAATTTCTTTAAAACTTCAATACTTCTCATGAGTGATAGCTTAGGGTCAAATGCTGTTAAATGAGCATTCAAGCGTCGAGTAGCTACTTCATCTGCGATAATTTCGCCCTTAAAACGACGATATGGGCCATATGCGCACGAAAACCAGCTTGTCATTTCACTCCATTGTTCTTCATATTCGCTTGGGGATAAGTTCCATTTTGGTCTTTTTTGAATCTCTAAGCTAGCTACGCCATTATCTAGCTCGTAAGAATCATCTTTACAGCCTTCAAATTCAACTTTTATTTTTCCCTTTGTTTTTCCAATTCTCACCCAATCTTTCCAATCTTCCAAATGGTATATATCGGGCATGCCCACTAACGCTGCTGCCACAGCTTTAATAATTGTTGATTTGCCACTACCATTATCGCCTAAGAGCACATGCCATCCTGCCCCTTTATCAAAAAACATATCAAAATGCTCAATTGATTTTATGTCCCTTAGTTCTATTCGCTTTATATGCATCTTTGTATTCGTTTGCAAGCAAATGTACAACAAAAAAAGGAAATTTGCTCGGATATTCTACAGCCCCCCAAGCACCACCACTCGACGATAAAACGCTCGTCCTCCAACAACAACCCGCAAGATATAGCTTCCTCGCGCCAAGCCTTCCAAGGAAAAAGTAGTTCGCAAAGCCTGTAATTCCGCTTCCTCCAATTCACGCACGGTGCGGCCATGAATATCGAGTAAGGTAAACGTAGTTGCTTGGATTTTAGGCAAGTCCAGCTCTAGGTGCAATTCATTTTGAGCGGGATTGGGGAACACATTCAAGTGAATGAAGCCTTCTCGTTCTACTAGAGCAATGTTGGAATAAGTAAACGTTCCGTCCAAATCCATCATCTTCAAGCGGAAATAAAGACGGAGTTTGCCGTTTTCCCAAGGGGATAATGCAAGATGTTGATAACGTTGTAGTGTATTGCTCGTACCAGCAGCGGCGACTTCTATTATTTTTTCAAAAGACTCACCATCAGTACTTTGCTCTAGCTCGAAATGAGAAGTTTCGCTCTCGCTGCTTGTATACCACTCCAACTGAACATCTTCCCGCTCTTTTTTGGCCGTAAAGCTCATCAATTCTAAAGGAAGTACTTCACAATCAATGGAATTGACCGCACCAAGAAAAGCATCGGCATCTCCACCAATTGTAGATTGAAAGGTAGTGCCACCAACTGGATAGTCTGCACTTCTCGTCCATCCTGTAACAAAGACATCACTACCTGTAGAGCCTTGAACGTCTTCTCCAGCATTGAAGGTATCCGATCCTCCAAGATAAGTGGCAAACTCTAAGGTCGTCCCGTCACTGCTTATCTGTGCGACAAAGCCGCAAAAAGTACCAGAACAAGGAAGACAAGAAAAGGGACGAGGTAGATTTCCACTAGCTGTTTCTCCAATTAAAAGGATTTTATCATTGTCTGGGGCATGAACAGAAAAACCTTGGTCATAATTTCCTCCTCCATAATAAGAAGCCCAAAGTCGTTGCCCAAAAGGGTTAAATTTCACCACAAAAGCATCCGAATTGCCCCAAGAACCACCACCACCCCAAGTAGGCTGAAAAACACCAGGAGTCACTGGAAACTTATTGCCATTGGTATTTCCTGTGATGATGATATTATCCATAGGATCAATAGCAAGGCCATAGCTTCGCTCAATTTCTTCACCACCATAAAAAGTACCAAACAAGCGTGTTGTTCCTGCCGAATTTAATTTAAAAACAAAAGCATCTTTATCACCAAAGGGGCCACCAATAGTCGTTTGAAAAGCCGTATAGCCTGCTGCTGCCCCTGTAGGAAAAGGATAGGTACTGCCGCCACTCGTCGTTTCTCCTGTTATTACGATATCATTATTACTATCTATCGCAAGATTATACCCACGCTCTAAACCGGTACCTCCTACATAGGTTCCCCAAAGCCGAGTGCCGCTACTATTAAATTTCACAATGAATGCATCCTCATTTCCTCCTTTCGTATATTGGAAAGCTCCTGTAGTAGCAATTATTTGGGAAACAGGGAATTGAGTGGTTACAGTAGAGCCCGACATCACAATATCTCCGACATTATCAATTTTTACATCGTAGCCTTCCTCTAGTTCTCCTCCACCATAGTACGTTGCCCATTGTAAAATACCGTCTGTATTAAAGGTTGCTAAAAAAGCATCAGTTTGATTAGCATAGGTCTCTTGATGAACGCCCGGAGTCGTAGGTAAACCGCCTGTAGAATGACCTGCAATACAAACTACCCCATTTCGAGCATCAACGTCTTCGGCAACATCCGTCCCTGTTCCTCCGAAATAAGTGGCCCACATCCGAACGCCTGTTACAGAAAATTTGACCAAATAAGCATCTGGTACTCCACCTGTTGTACTTTGAGAAACTCCAGTAGATGTAGGGAAATTTGTGCTTCTTGTTTCGCCAGTCATGTAAAGAAAATCACCATCTTTTGAAAGGCCATAAGCATACTCTCGGCCACTACCACCATAGAATGTAGCCCAAGTAGAAAGTGGGTCAACGACTAGTGTCAGGTTTTCTGAATATTTCTCTATCTGAAGACGAATGGTCGATTCATCTTCTAAAACATAACTTACTTTTGGTGCTGGCAGAGCAGGATTTTCCTCAAAATAGACTTTGGGGATGGATTCATTTATGATTCCATGTTCTGTTTGGATGGCTAAAACACCTTTTTCATTGATTTGTATGCTTTTGGCACCAGTATATTTCCAACGGATGGGCGTGTTTTTTGCGCTCGGCGCTATGATGAAATCGTATTTGAGATCGCCTTTATCGCCATAAAATTTTAAATCAATACCCGCGTATAAGTTTTTGTATTCCAGTTCTTCATATTCCTTTAGATGGGTGATATTTAAATTGGGTTTGTAATAGTTTAAATATCCTTCGATTGGATGTCTTGTTTTTAGGACGGGTGACCCTGCGGTAGCTAAAAAAGTTAGGTCTATTCTTTCCTGCCATACCCCTTCTTGCCCTTCTTGTAGCTCTCCTTGTTTTACCCATGATAAAGTATTCTCTGTAAAGAAAATACTAGCTTCCTTAGTACTTGTTATAAATTTAATGTCTGGGCACGTATTGCCTTGGTTATCGGTGATTTGTCCTTGGTTTTCGATGAAACGAAGGCCATCATTTGCAAAAACAACAAAGCTGTATACTGTTAAAATTAGGGTGAAAATTGATTTCATAATTAGTAGGTTATTTTGAGTAAAGATAGGCAAAGTAACATAAAATCCCTAAAACATTAGAACAGCTCTTGAGGCAGCAATTCTCGGTTTGCAAAAGCAATAGGAAGCTATCGGGTGTTCGCTAGAGAAGGCGATAGCCTTCGAGGTTCTATAGCAAGGGGTTTCAACCCAT
>JAHDHB010000108.1:0-12704 GCA_020631545.1 Saprospiraceae bacterium
ATTAACAATATAATAAGATTAGCTTTTAAGGAGCAATCAAAAAGAAGACATAAGCTCAAAATTAGTTCTTTATACACCCCTATTGCGCAGAAAATAAGATTAGATATACTAAGAAACCTCTCTTCATTTAATAGATTTCAAGAAGATTTCATAAAAGCCCTTAGAGCAACTGGATTTATCAACTAATCCCTACCTTTTCTTCTTCCCATACCGTTTTTTTCCTCCACCGCTTCCCTTACGACCACCGTATGATTTCCGTTGTTTAGAAGACTTTGGTGCATATACGGGAGATTCTCCAATCGAAGCAGGCGTTTGGATTTTATGGATTTCCATCTCGATCAATTCTTCTATTCGAAGGAATTTGTATTGGTCTTTGTCGGAAATAAAAGTAATGGCTACCCCTGTCGAATCTGCACGAGCGGTACGACCTATTCGATGTACATAATCCTCTGCATCTTGAGGAATATCATAATTAATAACTAAGTTGATATTTTTGATGTCGATACCTCTTGCTAGAATGTCTGTCGCTACTAGAATTTGTGTTTTTCTAGTCGTAAAATCTAGTAGAACTTGCTCACGTTCATTTTGTTCTAAATCAGAGGAAATACCTTCTGCCATGATTTTTTTGCGACGCAAAGCATCGGTGATGTTCTTAACATTCCGCTTCGTCGAAGAGAAGATAAGAATGCTTGGATAAGCCTTTTTACCTTCTATGAGCTGAGTGATTAACTCAATTTTATGTTTTTCGTGAACTAAATAGGCTGCTTGTAAGACACCTTCCGCAGGTTTGGAAAGGGCTAGGTTGATTTGTTCTGGATTGACAAGTAGCTTGTTGGCAAGTTTGCGGATTTTAGGCGGCATAGTGGCCGAAAACAAAAGGTTTTGACGCTCTTTTGGTAGGTAATCCACAATTTGCATAATATCATCAAAAAATCCCATGTCCAGCATTCTATCTGCTTCGTCAAGGATTAAATGTTTGACATCTCCTAGTTTAACATACCCTAAGTTTAAATGAGAAATGAGGCGTCCAGGCGTGGCTACAATGATGTCAGCCCCTTGCGTTAAGGCCGTTTTTTGCTGCTCCCATGACTGACTATCCCCTCCACCATAAACGGGTAAAGACCCCACTCCACAAAAATAGCCCAAGCCTTCTACTTGACGATCTATTTGCAAAGCAAGCTCACGCGTAGGAACAATAATCAAGGTATTGACCTTTCCTACGTTTTTGTCATTCATGATTTTGTCAAGAACGGGCAATAAAAACGCAGCGGTTTTTCCTGTACCCGTTTGAGCACAAGCAATCAGATCCATTCCATTTAGTATTTTGGGAATCGCTTCCTCCTGTATAGGTGTTGCTTCTTCAAACCCCATGGCATCTAAGCCGTCCAGCAAATCTGGATCAAAATCAAACTCTGAAAATCTCAATATTTAGTCATTTTTATGAACTGAAAGGTACGCTAACAGCTATATTTTGCCAAAAGTAAAGGAATTTGGATTAAAAAACGAGTTGAACCCTATACTATTTCCTAGAGGTCAGTAGAAAAATGAAGATTTTGGACAAAGTATATTTTCTCCGTTATAAGAATAAATGGCCAACGCTATACGCTTTACACTGATTAGGAATTGCTTAAACAATAATATTGTAGCGCTATCCAAGTAAACTTTCAAATTGTCATATTTATGCAATAGATTCAATTTTTCCTAGGAAAATAGCTAGTGTCAAAGCATTTAATGCCCTAGGTTGTAAAAAAATCAGTATAGCTAATTTTTAACCTTATAAAAGCACTAAAGAGAACATTCCGTTTTCATATATCATAGCGAAGCAAAGTACTCCGCGATTTTCGCTACTACATAGTCTTGCTGACTTTCCGTTAGCCCAGGATAAATAGGTAGGCTCAAAATGGTTTCGGCTATTTCCTCAGCGATGGGATAGTCGCCTTTTTTATAGCCCAAATGGCTGTAAGCCTCTTGTAGATGTGGCGGTACCGGATAATGAATCAAAGTACCGATCTCTTGAGTTTTCAAAAATGCTTGAAGTTGATCACGATGCTTAGTGCGAACAACAAACTGGTGGTAAACGCTATCGACACCTTCTGCAAGGACAGGTAAAACCAAATCCCCTACCCCATTCAAAGCTTTATAGTAATTCTGAGCTATAGCTCTTCGGGCTTGATTCCACCCTTCCAAATACGGCATTTTAACCGACAAAAATCCTGCATGGCATTCGTCTAGTCTAGAGTTTACGCCGATGCGTTCATTATAATATTTTTTTTGTGAGCCGTAGTTTCTAATCGTAAAACAAGTTTTTGCTAAAGCGGCATCATTCGTAGTGATAGCTCCAGCATCGCCCAAGGCTCCAAAGTTTTTACCCGGATAAAAACTAGTTCCATTCAGATGCCCAAAGCTCCCTGTTTTTCGTCCATTGCACAAGGCTCCTTGAGACTGCGCATTATCTTCTACCACTTTGATTCCATGCTTGTTGGCTATAGCCATAATAGCATCCATCTCACAAGCTTGTCCATAAAGATGCACCGGCATAATGCATTTCGTACGAGGGGTTATTTTCTCTTCTAATCGTTTAGGATCAAGATTATAAGTATCCAAGCGTGGTTCTACTGGAACCACCTTAGCCCCTACAAAAGAAATAGCCAACCAAGTAGCAATGTAAGTGTTAGAAGGGACGATCACTTCATCCCCTTCACCTATCTCCAAGGCCATCAGCGCGATGTGCAATGCTTCTAAGCCATTGGCCACGCCCACAGTATGCTCCACCCCATTATACTTAGCGTATTCCATTTCAAAATCTTTGACTTGTTGTCCTAGGACAAACCAATTAGAATCAAAGAATTGTTCGAATTTATCAAGCATCGCTTGACGTAGCGGCAAATGCATACCTGTGAAAGAAAGAAATGGAACACGCATGATTGTATTATTTCGTAAAACGCTATAATTTTGCACTATAATTCGGTTTTGAATAAGCAGCTATAAAGGCAACAAAATCCAATTAAGAATTATAAGTATCTTCATCTTCTTCTTTACGAATTAAGAATCCTGGACGGCCTTTTACTTCTTCAAAGATCCGCCAAATATATTCAGCAATAACCCCCAAACTTAACAGTGTCAAGCCATTAAACAAGGTTGTCAAAGCCAAAGCAGTAGCCCATCCTTTAACTTCCAAGCCAAAAAGATTAGTATAACCAAATAACTTGGCAAATATCAATAAACAAATCAGAATTATAGCGAAGGTAAAAGTCATAAATCCTATCCTCGTGATCAATTTGATCGGGTAGGAAGACGAAGCAAAAAAGGTATCTTTCGCCAGTCGGATTTTTTTCTTCATTGTCCACCTTGACTTTCCATCGCCTTTTGGACGATCATAAGGAACATAGACAGGACTATAGCCTAAACGCAAAACCTCTACAATTGGCGAGGTATTGATAGGACTAATACGCTTATTCAAGATGTCAATGACTTCTCTATCTGCTAAAAAATCATCTGCACCACCCGGAGGAAAAGTCACCTCACTAAAGAAATTCATGACTTTATAATACAGACCGGAATACAAGTCGCTGATGAAACCATCATCACGAGTAGCTCGGTAACCAATAACAATCTTATTCCCTTTTTCCCAAATTCGATACATATCCACTACATTTTCTAGAGGACGCTGCAAATCATCTGGAGTACAGATTGCACAAGCTCCCTTACAAACGGAAAATGCTGCAAATTTAGCATAAGGAGTTGTAAAGTTTCGACTTAATCGATAAGCATAAATTTGGGGGTGTTTTCTAGCGATTTCCTTAGAAATCTCAAAAGAATCATCCGTTGAACCATCATCAATTATGATGATTTCATAAGGAATATTCTCACTCTCCATTTTCTCCATTATTTTAGCACTAGCCGTTTCGAGGCGTTTTCCGCTAAAGTAAGAATGTAGGACAATGGATAACATTTTATTATTTTCAGCCATAGCTGGGAAGAATTAAAAGTTTAAGTGTTAATAGTAGCGTAGGCTCTTTTGGGAGAACTGACTACATCGTAATTAAATGAAGGTCTAGCTATACAACATTTTTAATTTTTCTAGCAATAACTATTCTAGAAGGATAAGCATATAGCGGGAAATTAATACGGCTTACTTTGATAGCTTTTGATAAATTTAGTAGCCATTTCCAACGTAAAAGTGTAGAAATCTTCTCCAAATGCATATGGCGCATATCTCGCTGTATTTCAACTATTTCAAACCCATATTTTTTTAAAATTTCTTCGTAGACTTCCATCGTATAAGTATAACAAATAGGAGGTCGGTAGATGAAATAGTGTGATTTTTGGAATTTCTCAACTAAATTATTTTTCATATCTACAAAATTAGATATAAAATACCCACCAGTTTTCATGGTTCGATTGATGGCGGTCAAGAATTCGGCTTGGTTCGGCACATTCTCAATCACATTAAACAACAAGTTAATGTCGAATTGGTTATCCTCATAGGGCATTTGCTCAAAACGACCATTATCGATCTCCACATTATAATTGCTTCTAGCATATTCCGCAAAGCGGGAGGAAACATCACAGCCTCTCACTTTATGCCCCTTTTGCTTAGCCACATGAAGCATTGTCCCTGTCGCAGGCCCGATTTTCATTACGTTAGCACTACCTTTTTCTTCAAAGTATTTTTTCAATTTCTTGTATCGCCAAGTAGAAGTTGAAAGACGGCTAGATTCATCAGCAAAATAATCATAATAGCCCCAAATCTCAGAATTATCCGTTTCTTCTGCATTAAAAAAAGCACCAGAATTGAAAAACCATTCAAAAAACTTTTCATTCGGCATTGGTGTTTGCTTTACCAAACCGCATTGGCATTCTTTAAAGGAAAAAGGAAATTCGAAGTGCTTGACATCATAAACCAAGCGATACTTGGGCTTATTGCACAAAAAACAAACATTATCGCTATCATCTTCGTCAAAAAACTCAGGGGGTAAGGATTTTAGGCTAACCGTTTCCATAATTTTCACTATTTGATCGTCAATAGAAGTAAAAAAATAGCTAAGCAAATGAATTTAAGGTAGAAATACAAGAAGATTTAATGGATTTTTCCTATGCAAAAACAAAGATTATCTATAATACACAGTGGGGTGTTCTCCTTTAACTCAAGCATTTGCAAAAGTATAACTAATGGTGCTATTTCTAAGTTTTTAATAGCTTATGCTTGGTGTTTTCCGTAGTCCTACAATTCTCCAATATTCAAGTAGGTATCGCTACTTTCACTCCTCGCGCTTTGGCTAATAAAAAATGACCGCACTGCAAACTTTCAATTACTTAAAAGTCATATCACAAGTTTCAAAACGCAAACGTAGTAATAATTATTAAGAAATAATAATCTAAAGCCCCAAGAATGTTGAATTCCTAGCAAGAAAATCGAATAATTACAACCAATAACCGATCAAGTAAAAATGCTCATTTTATAAACAGGTATTTTTACGCTAATATTTCCCCTTCAAATCCTATAGTTTTGTTGATGTCAAACGGCTACAACGACTAATTCTACTAGTGGTTCAACCCATAAGTAGTTGATAGTATAGGCGCGGTGTTTTTTTGTTAGCCAAGGCGAGAAGAGGGAAAGTAGCGGTAGCTACCTGACCAATGAACAACACAGGATAACGGAAAATAACAAGCATAGGCTGTCAAGAACTTATGAGTTAAACCACTAGGCTTATAATTTTTCAATTTTTGCCATTTTATCAAAAATCCATCATACCTATGAGTACTACTATGATTATCGGAATTATTGTGCTGCTTCTTATCGTCGCTGCACTTTGGTACTGGTTCAAAAAAGCCCCATCAGGGGAACTACGCATACATCGATTACCCTTACACGAACTGGGATACAAGGATATTCCTGCAGTGCCATTAGACCTCAGGGAGTTACCAAAGACATTGCTCGATTTAAATACACGAGCAAAAGAAACGCAACAAGCTAAGAATGCATTAACTACGATATACACTGTTGAGGGCAATACTGCAAATAGTTATTCTTTTCTATTTGGAAAATCCGAACATGAAGATGCTAAGAACGAACGTGATAAATTACACAAAGAACTAGAAAACAGTTCTCTTCAGGAAATGCTCAAGCCTCACAATACAAAGAAGCATTTAAATAGGTTATCTCACAAGGCAACCCCTTTGAATAAAACGGAATTGAATCACCTAGCACTAGATAAACCTGAACAGTTTTCCATGATGTGGACTTCTTACTTTAATGTCCATAAAAATAACGTCGAAAAATATCAAAAGAAATGGGCATCTTCCTTGACGAGTGCAGATGCCGCTTCTGAGCAATTTTGGCCGATGATAGCTGAATATGGGTTGGCCTATAACTTACTTATCCTAGAAAAGCTAAGCAATAATGGAGCTAAGAGCGCCAAAGCCAAGTTTCAAGAAAAGTGGACTCGACAAATGGAGGATTGGCATAGTAAAGGCTTAGTCTATGCCATCGATATGACGATTTTCAAGACTACAAAAGCTAATAAAATCGATGGATTTGATCGTTTAACACCAAGTACCTATACTTATTTGGTTCAAGATCCAGATACAAAGGCTCTTACTCCTTTTGCTGTAGTCGTAGCAGGTGAAAATGGTGTTGGAGAAGAGATTTTTGTACGAGGTCGTTGTACCGATTCTACTTGGCTATATGCTTTACAAGCCGCAAAAGTTTCCATTACGGTTTATGGTATTTGGCTAGGACACGTTTACCAGTGGCATATCGTTTCAGCAGCTATGCAGATGACTTTCCACAACAATATTCCCTCGGATCACCCTCTAGGTCAATTACTAGAGCCTAGAATGAAGTATCTAATGGCTTTTGATAATGCCTTATTGTTATTATGGAAACAAGCAGGTCCACCAACCTCTATAGGCACTTCGGAAGAATTTATTGCTTTATGCAATGAATATGCTAAGGGAAGAAAATTCACAGATGACGAACCCAAGGTAGCTTTAAAAAAGCAAGGTTTAGACCCTGAGAAGTTCAAGCGTGGAAACCAAGCATGGGGGGCTTACCCTCTTGTTGGCAATATGCTGGATATCTGGGATATATCAGAGGAATACATCAGAACTTTCGTTGAAGAAACTTACCCTAGCAATCAATCCGTAAAGGAGGATGCTCAATTACAGGCATGGATGAAAGCGTCATCTGATCCTGAAGAAGGAAATGTGATGGGAATTCCTACCATAGATAGCAAGAAAGCCCTTGTAGGCATGTTGACCAATTTGATCTATCGACTATCTACACACGGAACTTCACGGTTGGAACGTACTGCAAATCCAGCCTTGTCGTTTTTATCCAATTTTCCTCCTTGCTTGCAGAATGCCAACATCCCTTCTCCTGATATGGAGCTAAGTACCAAGGATATATTGGAGTATTTGCCAAGGACAGGAACCATGGGAGGAATGATAACTTTTTACTACACCTTTATTTTCTCCGCCCCTTACGAATCTTTAATTCCTATTGAAGGGGTCGAGGAGAAATTGCATTTCCCTGATGGGTTAAAAGATAAGCGTAATCAAGCTTTGGTAAAATATCGAACCCAATATGCTAAGTTCATCCAAAGTTATGATCCAGTATCACCAACGGTTCATCAAGTACCTGCAAATATTGAAACGTAAGCCGAAAGAATTTGTATAATTGGAAGTACGAACAGAAGAATTAGACATAAGGAGATAACTATTTCGGTTATCTCCTTTTTATATTTGGAGGAAGGGAAAACAAGTAAATGAAATCAAAAAACCATCCTGCATTTTTTACAAGATGGTTTTCCATTCGAAAGTATAAAAGCTAAACAATATTAAGTTCAAAAAAGTTCCCCAATTTTCAAAAAAGTTTAACTTATTTTTAAAAACCTAATTATCAACTAGATAACTTAGGTTCTTTATTATCAAAAACAAGTAAAACTCGATCTTTTAAAGATTTTTCTATAAAATGAGCTGTATTTGTGAAGAATTGCGCTTAAATTGCGCCCGTTTTTAACCTGAATCGTTCTAATAAAGATCTCGCTAACTTAACCTATGGCCATTCAGGTTAGTTTCTCACCAGTAAACTTCTGCGCAAAAATGGCAGGATAATTTTTGGTAACTAAGCCTTGAAGTATTATCAAATTTTGACGAAACTTTGTGGATTATTTTAACGAACCAAGGAGTTGCCACCTGCTATGTAACCTCGAAGGCTATCGCCTTCTCTAACGTATTATGGTAGGGACTTCACCACGTTAGGGACTATTAAAAAAAGAAGTTTACACTTGATTAACTGCGTTTTGAAAATCACAATTCGTTTCTATTCAGACACTATCTAATAATAAAATAATGAAAAAGCGCATTTTATTTATTGTTGGGATGCATCGATCAGGCACCTCACTTGCAGCGAACTGGCTACATGCTTGTGGATTAGACTTGGGTAATGAATTGATCGGAGCTACCTTCAGTAATGTAAAAGGACATTTTGAAGACTTAGATTTTGTAGAATTTCATGTAAAATTGCTACGATTTAACAATAACAACCTTTACGCTAAGCTGAATGAACCTATGACGACAAATGAGTATCATGAGGCAAAAGCCAAGAGTTTAGTCTATCTTCGAAATCTTCTTTCTAGCCAATGGGGCGTAAAACAACCAAGGATTACCTTGTTTTTGCCCTTATGGCGTAAGGTTCTTCCCCTTGCTCGTTACCTCATTCCTTTCCGGCATTATAAACAAGTGGTTTTTTCGTTGTGGAATCGAGAATACAAAAAATTAGCGATAAAAAATCAAGGAAATGATGAACTCATTAAGACTTTACAGCATGATTTTCTAGCTAAAAAAGAAGAGATTTGTAATAATTACTTGTCTATGTGGATCCGACACAATCAGGAGGTACTAGAACATTTATCGCATTTAGAAACAGATCGGAAGTTGCTAGTAGAAGTTAAGGATTTTGTAGCAAATGATAAGGCCATTTTTGATCGCTTAACGGAGAAATGGGAATTTGAGCTGAACTATGTACCTCTAGCTTCTATTTATGAGCCAAAATTAATGCACCAAGAAGAAATAGGCACTTTAAACACAAACCTTCACCGACTAGCGGAGGAAACGTATCAAGCGTTAAAAGAACAAGCAAAAATATCAGGAATCTTTTAGTCTATCTAAAAATCGTCTCCCAAATATCAAACGATTTCTCATACTACTATATCCTAAGCTCGATTGTGTTGGAAAGACACAATCGAGCTTTTTTTTGTTTCTTATGAAATAAAGATAAAGCGTTTTAACAAAATTTATTTTTTCCAATAATTATTTAAAAAACACGCAAACACCCCAAAGGCACTAACAACTCATAATCAGATATTTAAAAAGAAGGCAAAACAAATTAAAAACAAATGACATCTAATGAGCGTTTCAATAAAAACCAACGATAGAATACTAATAATCAAGAAACAACACATCCAATCACAGGTTTTGTGGTGTCACAAATGGTCAAAAATAAATTTAAAGGCAGCGCATAAAAATAGATATTTGAACCAGAAGCCAGTTAAGGAAAGGTTAAAAAGCAGATGGATTCTACATTTTAACCGGCCAAATGAAATTTTTTTTAAAAAAGTTGCGTTCTAAGGGTAACGTTTTCCATTTTCAAGGGATATACTAGTGTATCCTTTGAAGGAAATAATTTTTAACCCCCTTTTTAATATGAATACTACAAACATCAACTTACTATTAGCAGCCGAGTTTTCGAATCCGGTTCAGACTGAAAGTCCTCCTACTCCTGAATATTACATCAGTAGAGCAAAATCAGTCCTTAAAAGTCTAGTCCATGAAATAGGAAACTTTCTTGGCCTAGAGAAAAAGAACACCCGCCAAATTGGAGAGTTGTTCACTCAACAAACGTATGTACTGAATTTTGGCAAGTATCGCCTAGAGTTCACCCTACTTCTTTTCCAACCTTCAGGAAGATGGGAATTAAAGGATTTCAAAATTCTTTAATTGGAGACGTTAAAACTACTTAACTAGAGACATTTTTATGGAAATAATATACTAACCATCCGCCTAGTGTTTAAACGCACTAGGCATTTTTCGTTATAAGGCATTCCTTTGAAAACAACAAACTACCACAAAAAACTAAATACCAAACTATTAACCATCACTTTCGCATTAAAAAAACAACAAATTATAAGCAAGTGTACAGGACGGCGAAGCCGTAGTAACCACCACTGCAACGACACCTCCCGATAGCTATCGCGGATAGCGTTGATTTTTAACCACATAGCACACAATAGACACATAGATTTTGACGGCATTAGCGTAAAAGGACACATAGAGGACATAAGGAGGTCTTATGACCTTTTCACAGCATAAACCGCATAAGCCTAAATTAATCTAACTACTTGTTTTAAAAACAGTTAAATTCCTTCTTAATTAAAAACTTTGTACAAAAAACAAACCTTCGGCGTTGTGTGTCCACATACACTAAAGAGCTGTTAAATTTTTTCTTTAGCTTCCCTTCCAGCTTCTCAATAAGTGCAAAATCTTTTCTCTTCCTCTCAATTTCACGGCTATTGAAATAGCTGTTTTGCCATCTAAATCTTCCATCGCTACCTCCGCTCCTGCTTTTAGCAATTTCTTCACCACCTCCAATCGATCTGCCAGAACTGCTTCTATAAGAGGTGTACGACCGTATTTATCTAAAATATTGACATCTGGTTGTTCATTCAAAATAAGATCTAAGAAATCAAGCTTGTCCGAACGCAATGCTTGAGACAAAACGGTATCTCCTTCTCCTCTTCCTCCGTCAATATCAGCACCATGCTTTAGTAATAGCTTAAAGGCGTTCATATCCTTGTAAAGCATCGCCCAAGACAAGGGGGAACGCCCTGTAGCTCTGCATTCCAGATTTGCACAAGCATTTACTAGAGCATCAATAAAAACTGTTTTACCGTGGACGATTGCTGTTTTTAGAGGAGTCTCTTCTTTAGAACTAAAGCTAGCATCGGCGCCATTGTCAAGGAGTAATTCAACTAATTCTTGGTTGTTTTTGATGATAGCAAGGCAAAGCGGTGTAGGTGTATCCGTCGTATTATCGGGTCTTGCGCCTGCTTTTAAGAGTGCTTGGACGATTCCATAGTTTTCTAGTCGAAGGGCATAAAAAAGCAAGGTATGCCCCTTGTAAAGCCCATTAGGTTGAGCACCTTTTTCTAATAAAATAGAAACGGCTGTTTCATTTTGGTAAATAACTCCTGCGGCAAGTGGTGTCATCAAGGAATTAGCATCGACTCGCTCACAAGAACCATCACATGCCAGCAAAGTTTTTAAATGCTCATTCTTGTGTTGGCGGATAGCTTGTATGAGCATGGTTTCCACCGTATTTTCACAACACAGCGCTTCAGCAATTTTTTGAAGCTTCTCTTTAATCCGTACTCTTCTCTGCTTTTGAGTTGAAGGAATCTCCTTCACTGGGTGGACTTCTTTCCTGTTTTTATAGGCTATTTTTCTTGCTTTTTTAATTCTTGCCTCATAGGCTGCTTTGGCTTTTTTCGTTCTTGCTTCCTTATCTCTTGCTACTTTATCCATCGCTTTCTTCATGGCAGCACTTAGCTGTTTATCCTTAGGCGGCTCATCTTTCGTTACTCGCTTTGCAGCAAACATCTGTGCTTGTAGTTTAAACTTTTGTTGCTTGGAGGAAGAGCGTGTTTTTTGAAAGTAATCAAGTAATTCTAGGAAGGAGGTATGATTTCGTTCTTTAGCTAAATCATAGATCGTTTTTCGATTGAGATTGTAAGCATCCAGTGCAATGCCTAAACGCAATAGTTCTCTAGCAGATTCTAAATCATTGCGTTCTAAAGCCACCATTAACGCATTCTCTTCTTTTTCATTTCGAATATTGATATCACCTCCTTTAAAAACTAGCCATTTGATAAGGGAAGGAAGGCAGTTTTCCACGGCTTGGTGTAGGGGAATACGCCCCATGTGATCGGTTAGATTCGGATCGACTCCTGCATCAAGTAATTTACGCAGGGTTTGTTCATCGCCAATACTTACCGCTATGAGCAATTCTTCTGATGTAACTGGAATCTCTTCTTTTTTTCCTGTTGGAAGATGTTTTACAATCCATTTTAACAGTTTGTTCTTTGGCTTCATTTCGTTTTATTTCAGTTGTGGAGTAGCCTTCCTTGTATCAAAGTTAGGGATTAAATGGAGAATGGAGGGCGGAGAATAAAGAATGTTTTTGACGAGAATTGTACTTTTTCATTGCCACTATTTTTCTCATTTCAAGGATATATTTCATTTTTAAGCATCTTTTTACATTCATTTTTCACTCCGCTTACCAGCATTCAAACATTTTTATTAATTTTTCTTTCATTTTCTTTTTTAGTCACAAAAAAACAGTCAAAAAACTATTCAACAGACTGCGATTCAATGCTTCTACTTTTTTTTTTTTTTTAAAACAACATAATGACAGTACATGGCATAATTCCATCAACTTAGAATCAAAATACCATTTTAAACAGAAATAACATTCACCTTCATTTTTATTGCTAAATTCAACAATAAAAAACAATTTTAGAATTACATAAAGAATAATTCCTCTCGGCAAAATAGGCTTCGCCTGTTTTTTAGTACTGACGATAACTCCCGATTCCTATCGCGGATAACTCTTAACTGCGGCTTCGCCGCCATGTTTTACTCAC
>JAHDHB010000108.1:12714-14031 GCA_020631545.1 Saprospiraceae bacterium
GTAATTCTCAAATTGAAATCTATTTTCGCCTGTGGATAAATCTGACGGTACTGTTTTATTCACTCACCTCTTTAATGTAAGCCATGCAAAGATCGATAGTAGCTTCAATTCCTTTTTTGTGTGTTCGCTCTACTCCGTGCGAAGCGGAAACCCCTGGGCCGATTAAGCCAACACGGAAATCTTGCCCAGCTCGCAAGGCAGCAGATCCGTCGGAACTGTAAAAGGGATAAACATCAACTTCATGTGGGATATTGTGCTTGCGGCAAAGATGAACAAGCTTGCGTCGGAAGTTATAGTCGTAGGGCCCAGAGGAATCTTTAGCACAAATGGAACACGAAATTTCTCTCCCTGCGCAGTCATCTCCTACAACGCCCATATCAATCACTAGCAATTCTTTGATGGAATCGGAAAAACCACATGCACCTCCATGCCCTACTTCTTCAAAATTGGAAAAGAAAATTTCGACAGGAACTTCTAGCCCTTCTTCTTTTACGCGTCTGGCTACCTCAAAAAGCACAAAACAACCAGCCTTATTATCCATAAATTTGGACTTGATGAAGCCATTGGGCAGTTCACGATAATGCGTATCGAAACAGATAAAATCTCCAGCCCTAATGCCGAGCGCTTTGACGTCCTCCCGTTCCTCTACAATTTCATCAAGGCGGATATGCATCGTATCAATCGTACGCAATTCCGTTTTGAGATGTCTATTAACGTGAACAGCAGGTTCATCCAAGAGCAATGTACCTGTATAAACCTGGTCATCAATGGTATATACTCGGCAATAGCTTCCCTCATAGGCATTGAGCGAAGGGCCTCCGACACGAGACATACGAATGGTTCCGTTTTTATTAAAACTGGTCACTACACCACCTAGAGTATCCACATGGGCAGCTATAGCTAAAGTCGGATTAGCACCTAATTTACAGCGAACAGCGCCTTTATTGGTAAATTCTGGCTCCCAACCATAGCTTTTCAGCAAATCAAATACATACTGACAAGCCTTTTCAGTAAAACCAGAAGGAGAATCAATCGCGACTAATTCTTTTAGCGTCTCGTAATTCATTATTGTTTGAGTTGTATTTAGGAGTCAGGAATGAACAAACAGGAGGCCAGCATTGCATTCATACAACAAAAATCCCCCATCAAGAAAATTAGTCATTCAGCTTCAATACTTCCAAAAAGGCTTTTTGAGGAACCTCTACAGAACCAATTTGACGCATTTTCTTCTTACCTTTTTTCTGTTTTTCTAGGAGTTTACGTTTACGTGTAATATCTCCACCATAACATTTAGCGGTAACATCTTTCCTAAGTGCC
>JAHDHB010000109.1 GCA_020631545.1 Saprospiraceae bacterium
TTCCAAATCGTAGAAAAGCCAAAGAAAAGTGGAAAACAACGCGCATTCCTTCTAGAGAATAAAGTAACAACCGTTCAAAAAATGCCGTCGTTTATAGAGAGTAAGGAGGAAAAGGGGGTGTTTTATTTGAATGAAGAAGCTTTAGCTGGTGCGCGTAAGCGCGATTGGGTGTTTGTGCTGGATCATATGAGTGTAATGGCTTCGATATTTAATGTGAGTGAAGTCGGGATTCAGGGGACTTATGAAAAAATGGGGAAACGAACGAGGTTTCTTGTTGGGGAAACGCGGTATGAGGCGGATGGACGGTGGCAAAGTTTTGTGGAATTACGGCCTATTTTTGGACGCCATTTTGATTTGCCTAAGCAAACCACAGAAGTTTTAGCAGCGGGTGAATATACGGTTTGGTTGTTTAATGTCGAAGAGGATGTAAATGAAATGCCTGTAAGTCGAATTGAACGTTTAAAAGAAATTTTTAAGGTGGATAAAGTACAACGAAAGCTGAATCAATATCGTAAGGATTTGCTTGATATGGAGAAAAAAGCTAAGATTCCTGTAACAGAAATCCCTAGAAAGGACATTATTAATCATGTTTATAAATATTTGTTAGGTCAAGGTTTTTTCTTTTCTAGAGAGGAGATTGCGAACTTCTATTTGTCCTTGAAAACCAAGCCTTTTGTTATCCTTGCCGGGATTTCGGGAACAGGGAAGACACAGTTGGTTCGTAAGTTTGCAGAGGCCTTGGGATATGGGGATGTAGAGCATTGTATTTTGATTCCTGTAAAGCCAGATTGGACGGATAATGGGGAGTTGTTGGGCTATCTAGGCTTGGATCAACGTTTTCATCGAAAAGCTTTATTGCAAGTTATTTTAAAGGCGAAGAAGTTTCCTCATGAGCCATTTTTTGTGGTATTAGATGAGATGAATTTGGCGCGTGTAGAGCATTATTTTAGTGATTTCTTAAGCATCATCGAAACAAGGAAACTTATTAATAATCAAATTGTTACTGACCCTATCTTGAAGGCAACCGAGGTGGGCTTAGATGAAGATTTGGCGGACATCGATTTACCTGATAATTTATATATCGTTGGCACCGTAAATGTAGATGAGACGACGCATCCTTTTAGTCGAAAAGTACTGGACCGGGCTAATTCGATAGAAATGAATGAGGTAAGTCTTGATTTCATGCCTGAGCAGCAGCCAATAAAACGCTACAACCAAGAAATTTTTAATGATTTTTTGCGGTCTAAATATATTAATTCTAAGGAGTTGGGAGATTCTGTTAAGAAGGAATTCCAAGATGTTATTGAAGTGTTGAAAAAGATAAATGGCATTTTGGAGGAGGCTGATTTACAATTTGCTTATCGGGTAAGGGATGAGGTTGTTTTTTACTTGGTTTATAATACAGAAATGGGCTTATTGAGCAGGGAAGAGGCACTAGATTTTCAAATTATGCAGAAAATCTTGCCTAGAATACAGGGCAGTTCGATAAGGGTTAAGCAAATCATAATCAACTTATTGAGTTATTTTTCTGAAAATATAAATCTGCCGGCTGAATCTTCGTATAGTGAACTTGTAAATAAGGTAGGGAAAACGGGTGTCTATCCCCGTTCTGTAAAAAAATTGCTGACCATGCTTCGCCGTTTTGAAGATGACGGATTTACTTCTTTTTGGATGTAATTATGGAACGATTAATATTTCATAATGAGCAACTTGAAGAAATCCATTTTGATATTCACGAAATGGAATTGGCACCTAGCATCCGCATTGGTTTGGAGGCTATTGATGAAGTACGCTATGCTTGTTATGGATTTACACCTGAAAATGAGGCTATTTTAAAACATCAACCGCTATTTTTTGAATGGCGTAAGGTTGAAGTTATTTTTCATACGATTACTGAAAATCAATTTATTGCGCCTTATACCTTTTATGTCAATCGACACCCACAATTTAGCTCTCGAAGAGTTGGTAAAATTGAAACTTTAAGTGGTTTTTTTACGCTGGAAAATGCCGTCGGAAATACGGATTTTGAGATTAGAGATGCTCAAGATAAGGTCATCTTTAAGCTAGAAACGGAGGTGTTTCCTCAAAAAATGGATTATAAAGAAGATTTTGCCAATATGCTGGAGGACATATCCAGTATTGTTTATAATCTAATTTATGATTACTTACAAAAAACGTTTACACTCGCTAGTCTAAAAAATGTTACTAATGCTTCTTTTGTAGAGTGGCGAGCTATTTTACAACTCTTATTCGATTCTTTAGAAAATAGTTTGGCTATTATTCTTAGAAATCCTAAAACGACCTTGGTTTCCAATCATGAAGTCAAGGAAATTCATCGTATAAAACGTAGTAGCCGTAATTCGAAACGCTGGTTATTGAAAAACCGTAAGTACTTGAGCAAGAAGGAAGGACATCCTGTTTCTGAACATCTTTTTGCAACGCATTTACAAGAACAAAAAAAACAGATATCTTATAATACTTTTGAAAATCGCTTTGTTGTTTGGGCTTTAAAACAATTGTTGAATAAAATTGAATTGGCGGTTAAAACATTACAAAATACCCCTAGGAATCCATCGGCCATCGAACAGGAAATCAAGACACTTACTTCTTATAGGTATCGGCTCCGTCGTCATTTGAATAATCCGATTTTACAACAAGTAGAACCTTTTGAAAATCAACGGCATTCTTCGAATACGTTGACGATGGCTCCAGGGTACAAAGATTTTTATAAACATTTTCTATTATTACAAAAGGGCTTGTCTATTTTTGATGATGATTTTTATAAAATTGATTACAAAAAAATCTCCTTACTTTATGAATATTGGTGCTTCCTAAAAATTGTGCAAACACTTAAAGATAGTCCTGAATATAACTTGGTAACCAATGACTTAATCCAAGTTGATGCTGGTGGTTTTTCCTTAAAATTGAGGGAGAGTAATGATGCCAAAATTGAATTCGAACATCGTATAACTAAAGATCGTTTTAGTTTATTTTACAATCGAACTTTTTCTAAAAAATTAACTCATACATACAATCAAAAACCCGATTATACTATTCAATTTAAAAAGCATGGTTATAAAAAACAATTTACATATTGGTTGGATGCCAAATATAGATTTGCAAGGGGTACTAGGGGCAAAAACGAACTAGATGCGCCACAAGATGCTATAGGACAGCTACATAAATACAGGGATTCTATTCTACTTAAAGGAATTTCTACCGTAGATGAGAAAAAAATTGCGTGGAAAAGTATGGGAGGCGTAATTTTATACCCCTACCCCAAGGAGCAGGAAGAATTCCGAAATAATAAATTCTACAAAAGTATTAAGGAAGTCAACATCGGTGCTTTACCCTTGTTGCCTAGGGCAGGAGGCGATAAATTACTTAAAGAATTCCTTGATAATTTGTTAGCCAAAACGCCTGAGCAATTATTTGAAAATGATATTGTAAATGACCGCTCGGAATACGAAAAACATCAAAATCAGATGAATACGGTTTGTGTAATCGGTATGATTCGCAAAAAAGAATACAAGAAGCGTTATAACTTCTTCAAGAAAAATAATTGTTATTTAATACGGTATATAAATTCTCTAAAAAGTCCTGCTTATCAAGCAAAACATGTTATTTTATATTCGCAAGATAGTGGAAACATTATAGCCCAAGGAAAAGTCAAGCATTTAGAAAGCATCTCGAAGAAAGAATTAATAGCATTGGGGGTAGATTGGGCCTTAGCTGTCGACAAATATTTGTTGCTTAAAGTCGATAAATGGCAATCTTGCCGACGCTCCTACTCGGGCATGAAGCAGTTGGGGTTCCGCTATACCTCCTATTTTGCCTTCACTCAATTCCTGAAATCTGGCGATGATAATCAATTGTTGCTCAACTCTTTTGCTAGCAATCGACTTTGGCAAGAATTAACCAATTTAGGCCTCCCCTTTTCTCTTTCTCGCAAGGATGATACCTTCAAAGTAGACCGAAAAAGTGCATTGGATTTTAAGTTGGAAAGTGGGTTGAAGATTCGCGTTTTACCTGATGTTTCGGAATGTCCATTTAGGGTTGGCGAAGAGGAATTGAGCCTGCGTGAAGTACTAGAGCTTATCGCTCTATAGTCATTTTCCTAAAGAATTCGTATATTTGCATAACGTTTATGCTAGTTCGTAAATAATAATTTCATCAGACAATAATATCTTCATGAAAAAAGTAACGGGTATCGGCGGCATTTTCTTCAAATGTAAAGATCCACAAGCAACGAAAGATTGGTATAGGACGAACTTGGGGTTCAATACGAATGAATATGGGACTATGTTTGAGTGGCGTTTGGCCGAAAAGCCTGAGCATCGTGCTTATTCACAATGGAGTCCTTTCAAGGAAGATACGAAGCATTTCGCTCCTTCTGATAAGCCTTTTATGGTAAATTTTCGGGTGGATAATTTGGAGGCTTTGCTTGTTGAATTGAAAAAGGATGGTGTGAAAATTGTAGGGAATATGGAGTCTTACGAGTATGGAAAGTTTGCGCATATCCTTGATCCTGATGGGCATAAAATTGAGCTTTGGGAACCTGTTGACCGCGCTTTTGATGAAAGTGAAGAGGGAAAGACAACTTTTTAGCAAAATTTACGTTATTCTATGTATCTGACTTTCGCTATATATAAGGTCGTTTTGGCTTCGGTTGAAACGGCCTTTTTTGTTTTTTGCGTATTTTGAACCATATAAGAGATTTCA
This sequence comes from Saprospiraceae bacterium, assembly GCA_020631545.1. Taxonomy (GTDB): domain Bacteria; phylum Bacteroidota; class Bacteroidia; order Chitinophagales; family Saprospiraceae; genus JAHDHB01. The sequence goes on from JAHDHB010000109.1 coordinate 4,723, forward strand.
GAACACCTAAGTTTTTGGCGTAACTGAATTTCTTCGAACTACGATTAATTCTCGATTCTCAATCCTTCCTTTTCCATTAAAAATTATAGTATTTTTGTCCTATGACCAATACAATTCTTGTTTTAGTGATTCTTCTTTTTGTAGGAATGTTGTTCGTCAACATCTATTTTCGGATGAAAGTGCTGAAAGCATTTCAGCGTATGCGCCGAAATGGGCTTAAAATGGAGTTGACTTCCAAGCATTTGTTTAATCCTAAGTTCTTGGAAGAAGATATTTTACAAAAACATCCTGAACATCGCGAAGACATAGAGATTTTCATCCATAATATTCGCTTTTCTATTCGAATGGCAACGATTCTGATTGCTATTATTACGCTTTTTGGTGCTGTTTTGTTATTCAACCATTATTATGGTGTATAGGTTGATTTTCAATTAAAAAATATGGAAGGAAGCTAGGGTGTTCTTGCTTTTTATTTTATTCTTTGCTCAGCATTTTTCCTATAAATGGCGGAATGTACCTTTCTGGACATAGATTCCGCCAATTATAAGTTCTCTTTTATACTTTTCCCTTCGTACTTGTGTTTCAGAAGACATTTTGCAACTCTCCTTTCCTTGTTTTCGGTAAATTTAATGGCTTTTTCATCTTAATATCAACTTATAAATGGCGGAATGTATCTTTCTGCATATAGATTCCGCCAATTATACCCCCCTTTCTACTTTTATCTTCGTACTTGAGTATCATCAGGAGTCATTTTACCAACTCTTCTTTGCTTGCTTCTAGTAAAAAATAGCTTTTCCATCTTATATCGGCTTATAAATGGCGGAATCGTACTACAAAACACTAGATTCCGCCATTTATGATTTTTTATTTGGCGGAATCTATGTATCTTTGGTATGATTCCGCTAAATATAATATTGTGCAATGAATAATATCTTAATAGGAAGAGAAAAGGAAAAGAATGTACTAAAAAAAGCGCTTTTGTCACCAGGAGCAGAAATGATTTCTGTAATAGGAAGGCGACGAGTAGGCAAAACATACCTAATAAGTACATTTTATAAAGATTTGATTGATTTTGAATTGACAGGTATTCAGAACAGATCAATGCATGTGCAATTACAGAACTTCGCTAATCAGCTAGCAGAGGTTGATTCTAGTAGTCGACCTATAGTTGTACCTAAAAATTGGCAAGAAGCATTTCTTCATTTGAAAGCCTACCTACAAGGACTTCGAAAACGGAAGAAGATCGTCTTATTTTTTGATGAATTACCTTGGTTAGCTACACGGCGTTCAGACTTTTTAAGCGCTTTAGGCTATTTTTGGAATTCTTGGGCAGTGAAGCATCAAATAGTTGTTGTATTGTGTGGTTCTGCTGCTTCTTGGATGATTAGGAAAGTAGTCCATGAAAAAGGAGGATTGTATAATCGAATAACTAGACGAATTTACTTGGAACCGTTTAATTTATATGAGACAGAAGCTTTTTTAAATAGTTTAAATCTACATTTTGATCGGTATCAGATTGTACAGTTATATATGGCGCTAGGTGGTGTTCCACATTACCTTAAAGTACTTCATGCAGGTAGAAGTGCTGTTGAAAACATTGACCACATTTTCTTTTCAAAAACGGGTTTATTAAAAAATGAATTTGCCAATCTGTATTATGCGCTTTTTGAAAAAGCAGAAAAACACATTGAAATTATTCAAGCTTTAGGAAGCAAACGAAAGGGATTGTCTAGAAAAGAGATTGTTAGCAAATGTAGTTTTTCTGATGGAGGTAGTGTTAATCGAGTCTTGGAGGAGTTAGAGTATTCCGGCTTTATTTCTACTTATCAGCCTTTTGGAAAAAAAAAGAAGGGAATTTTATTTCGATTAACCGATGAATTCTCCTTATTTTATTTATCGTTTATTGCAAATAAGGGAAAACAAAAAGAAGGAAGTTGGCGTCATTTAAGTCAGACGCAAGCTTATAAAAGCTGGTCGGGTTATGCTTTTGAGAGTGTTTGCTTGAAACATATTCCTCAGATAAAGAAGGCTCTAGGAATTTCGGGAATTTACTCAAAAGAATCCTCCTATATCTTTCAAGGAGATGAGTATCAAAAGGGATTTCAATTGGATCTTTTGATAGAACGCAATGATCATGTCATTAATATCTTTGAGATAAAATTCAATAGTGAACAAGTTTCTATAGCAAAAAATCAGGCAAAAGAATGGCGTTTGAAAATTGCTCAGTTTAAAGCCAATACTCGTACACGCAAACAAGTCTTTTTGAACTATTTAACTACTTTTGGATTATTCCCAACTAAAAATAGCATTGGGCTTGTTGATCAAGCTTTTTCTATGGATATCTTATTTGAAAAGGATTAACTTAGTTTTATAAATGGCGGAATCTACCTAGAAACACCCACATTCCGCCAAATATAAATCAGTTACAGTACAAAAAAGGCAAGACCAAATGGCCTTGCCTTGTATAATTTAATACATTGAAAATCAAACTATTCTGCTTCGGAAGCTGGTCGTGGAAATTGTACGTGTACTGAACCTCCTGCTTGGTCGATAGGTAGTTCATCTAATCGATTGTAACGACGCATGTCAATCCAACGATGACCTTCAGCGAATAAGGAATAACGCTTTTCGTGTAGCAATTGCGTTACGAGTTCCTCATCACTAGGAGGTGTGTTGGTATAAGTCGCAGCAGCAAGGCCATAACGAGCGCGTACTTCATCCAAAACCTCAGCAGCTAATGCATTATTGCTACCGATGTTAGCTTCTGCATAAAGAAGTACGAGTTCTTCATTTCTAGTGATGTGGATAGGCGCTGTTCTTGTTTCAAAACGAACATCATCAATGCCAGAAAGTCCTGTTCCTGGAATAACTAAAGTATCTGACCTAGGAATTAATTTGCTGTCTGGACGAGGATCGCCAGTTTCAGCATCATTCCGGAAGCTATAATTTGCACAGTTATTATCTGGCCCGTTAGGGGTATAGAACAGAGGATTGGTTTGGTCACCACTACCTTCTGTAAAAACGTGATCGACGGAGGTACTATAATCTCCATTTCGGTCAAATAAAGGCGCTGCACCAGCTAGATGAGTTAAAGCTTCGGTTTTACGTCCTTGATAGATAGCAACTCTTGCGGCAATAGCTTTATTGAACTGAATGAAATCTTCAGCAGTCAGTCCTACATCAGGATCGGAGACTAAGTCATTGAATCCAGTAGAAAGCGAGAAGACAAATTCTCCATTTTCAAGAAGAGATACAGCATTTGCTAAGCGCTCTTCAATATTGGCGTAAATCGTATTTGGGCTTCCTTCACCTACGAAAGGCCCTAGGTTGTTCGGATCAGTTACATCAACACGAATACCATTATTATATTGCAAGTTGGCAACAAGCAATAACTGGTAAGCCTGAACAGTCTGGGCAAAACCTAAGAATCCATTACGTTGTGCATCAGTAACTCCCGTCGTGTTGTTATTCACTGCATTCATCAAAATTTGGCAATTTCGAATACAAGCATAACGAGCGTTGTAAGGACGAGTGGTATAAAAAGTATTGTTATCTAAAGCCGAACCATTTGCCCCTGGCAAATCGGTCGTATAACGAGGATCCGAATTGGTCAAACGATAGAATTCTCGACCTAGAATACCTACGTTTTCATAATAATACCCAACATCGGTACGCATCGAGGATTCGACACCAGTGACCATTAAAAGCATATCTGCTAAGGTAGCATTGTTTTCAACATCAAAAACACTAGGCCCGTTGGGATCTGCTACTTCATCGATTTGACAAGATTGACTACCTAGTAGGAAAACCATTAGGAGTAGCCCCGTCATTTTCGATTTAAAACTATATAGATTCATGATAAATGAATTTTATTTTCTTTAAACAATAGTGCAATTATCCATTTCGGATGAATTACCCTAAAAAACACTTGCTAGAAGTTAACATTGAAGTGGAAAGTAAACCTTTTCGCACTAGGGAATGGCGTTACTTCTACGTTATTTGCCAATAGGTTTCCACCAAAGTTAGAGACTTCTGGATCATAACTTTGATAAGAGAAGAAGTTCAATAAGTTTTGTCCTGAAAAACCAACTTTGATTCCTGCAATATCACCTAATTTTTTCTTAGGTATTGTGTAATATAAACCGACTTCACGAAGACGAACATAACCTGCATCTTCGATAAATGGTCGTGGATTATTAGGGAATTGGCTCAAACGATAAGGTCCATTTGCCAACTGGCCTGTAGGATCCAAATCAGTATCATCATAATCAGGAGAAATACCCCCGAAATCTGTTAATAAGGTAGATAAGTTGATTCCATCACCTCCTTGTTTCCAATGTACTAGGAAAGAAAGTTCAACTCCCTTGAAATTCAAGTTATTGTTGAAAGACATATTGAAATCTGCCTCAGCATTACCATAAACAGCAAAACCGTCACCATCAGGATCGACATCTGAACAATCAGGCGTACCACAATCATCTGCAATATAAGCACCACCAATTTGTGTAGCACTAGCCCCTTCTTGAATTTGGTAGGTTCCAAGTCCAGAACCGAAGCCTCCTAAGTTAAAAGAAGGAACATCTAAACGAGTAATTTTTGATTTGTTCTTCCAGAAGTTAATACCACTTGTCCATTCAAAAGATTCCGTTTTGACTGGAAGCGCATTAAGGCCTAACTCTATACCGTTGTTTCGTAAGGATCCTGCATTCTTCACCTGCTGTGAAAATCCAGTAGAACCTGGAACATTGACACGAAGCAACAAGTTGTCAATTGTTTTGATATAGTAGGTTGCTTCTATGGAAAGTCGGTTTTTCAAGAAACCTAGGTCTGTTCCAAATTCATACTCTGATTGACGCTCCGGAGATACGTCTGAATTTCCTTGTAAAGAGAAGGCATCCCAGCCACCTTGTCCTTGGATAGTAACACCACCTAGACTAGTAAATTTATCCCCAAAATTAGCGAAACGGCCAGACTGACCAAAGGCAGCACGTAGCTTGAATTGATTCATTGCATCTACTGTCCAGAAAGCGAATTTGTTGAGATTAAGCGCAATGTTCGCTTTAGGATAGAAGAATAATTTATTAACATCACCATTATTCGAGGATTTATCAGCACGAAGTCCAGCAGTAAAGATGATTTTATCATCCCAATTGACTTCTTCTTGAATGAAAGCCCCTTTATCTTGTTGCTTTAAGCGTGTTTGGAAGACATCTCTATTCGTAGTTTGCCCCAATCCAGTTTGAGAACCATTGATACCGTTTCCTGTAGAAATAACCGTGTTTTTATCAAAGTTTTCTTGAGTAACCCCAACTTGAGTAGTCAACGCCATACCGCTAGAGCCTTTCGCATACCAGTTATGTACCAAGAAAGCCGAGAGGTTGGTATTAGTATTCACCGTGCTACCAGAAACCAAAACACCTTGTAGCGATGTTGGATCTTGGAAGTAAACCAATTCTTGAGGGAAAATAGCCGTACTACGAAGAGCATACTGATCCAATCCAGCACGAGCCACTAATTTAAGATTGTTATTTTCGTTTGAAAAGAGCTTGAATGTCGTAGAAAGTCCACCGATATAACGGTTTACATTCTCTTTATTTGTGATAATATCAATCGTTTGTAAAGCATTTGATCCTACTCCAATGTCAGGGTAGATACCATTAGCATCTGCGTGCAATTCATCCCAAGGCTTTGTAAAAGCTAAGGCATATCCAACAGTTGTATTGGTATTACTGTTATTGAAAAAACCACGATCAGAAGTAGAATTCACATAGCTATTAGTCAAAGAAAAATCTAACCAATCCGTTAACTTATGGTCAATGTTAGCTCGTAGAGAAGCTTTTTCATAACCTGTATTTTTCACGATACCATCTTCGTGTTTGAAGGTTCCACCAACAAAGAACTGTGTTTTTTCATTACCACCACTGACATTCAGACGAGAAGTAGACAGGATTCCTTTATTGCCATAGATTTCATCTTCATAGTCGTAAAATTTGCCATCAGCGACAGCCTGCTCATACACAGGCACTTCTGCTGCGCCATAAGTATCTTCAACTCTCTGAGCAGTCCACTCCCTTAACCCCAAAGGATTTAAGATAGAAGTAGCACCTATTGCCTGAGAGAAACTTACTTTTGTTTTTCCTGATTTTCCTTTTTTAGTCGTGATTAGAACTACTCCCCCAGCAGCACGAGAGCCGTAAATGGCCGCAGCCGAAGCTCCTTTAAGGATTTCTATCTTTTCAATGTCTTCAGGATCAATATCTGCGATACGGTTAGAGGCATCGTCCTGATTCGTAGAGGTATTTCCACCACTAGCAGCAGCAGAAACCACGTTTGTTCCTAATGTAACAGAAGAGTTATCCACATAAACACCATCTACAATATACAGCGGTTGCTGATCACCGAAGATGGAGGTAACCCCACGCAATTTGATGGACATCCCTCCACCTGGCGCACCAGAGTTAGAACGAATTTCAGCCCCAGTGAATTTACCGTACAAGGCACCATCTAAGGTAGATTGGGAAGTAATTCCCGTAATGTCTTTGGCATCAAGTGATGCAACGGAGTTGGCAGAGTTACTACGTTTTACAGTGGTAGCTAACCCCGTAATAATAACTTCTTCCAACTGTTCTGCTCCACTTTCTAATACAACAGCTACACGAGGATTAGCGGCAGAGACTTCGACCTCTGATGTCCTGTAACCCACATAAGCAACCACCAGCGTGGCAGATTCACCAGGTAGTTTTATGGTGAAATTTCCGTCTAAATCTGTTGTAACACCTATAGTTGTGTTTTTTGCAGAGACGGTGACGTAAGGCAGTGTCCCATTTTCGTCGGAGACGGTACCTGTAGCCGTAAATTGTGCATACGCCATACTGGATAGCAGCATTAGCATAAATAAGGCACTAAAAATCTTTGTAATTAAGTACTTCATCGAAGGTATAGTTTATTTGATGAATTAATTCTAAAGTAAAAGTATCTCTTTTTTTGAGTTTTGCCAAAAGCTAGGGAAATTCTGTTTTCGAAATTGACATATTTATGGCTTGCTGGGTGTGACATGGCGTATTTTTAGCTTTTTGATAACTCTATACAAATATCAATATCTCTGTGTTTTATAATACCTTATCTCGCCTATTCATCTCCTTCCTTTTTGCTTCTTAAGAAAGGATAATTCTTATTTTTTTTTGGCTTAAGGCATCCTTACCGTGATGGTTTTTGGACATTTTCAGGGAAAAATGTGTTACAGTGCTGTTTCCTTGTGAGCGTAAGCAAAGCTAAACTATACTCCTTTTTTCCTTTCCTCCTAGTATCTTTTTGTTAAATTTGCAGCTTATAAATTGATTTTTTATGCGAATAATGGTTTATTGTTTTCGAAGCTGTCGCTTGAAAAGACAGATTGACAAAGGACAAAAGACAATCTGCGATAGCAATCGAGATATATTTTTTTATCAAAAAAATTATCGTAAAAAGTCTTCCGATGCGCGTTTTCTAAGCGACTAAAGAATTTTGCTTGCTACGCTACAAAAGTAAGGGCAGTAACCATCCAGTTTTGTGGAAAGGTGTAGTGAGATGGCTAAAAATGGATGGTTTTAGCTGGGGCTGTATCCTTTTCTTAGGCCTTCCATTTTTTGCAGACACACCAATCCAAGCTCACAGAACGGGAAGGTCGATACCTCAAAGAAGCGAAGGCAACTCTTAATTCCTAATTCGTCATTCCTAACTCCTAATCCGTCATTCATTAAATGAAAAAAATGAAACGTGTTATTACTTTTGGTACCTTTGATTTATTCCATATTGGTCACCTAAACATCTTGGAACGAGCGAAAAATCAAGGAGACTACTTGATTGTGGGAATTTCTACAGATGCTTTCAGCTACAGCAAGAAGGCGAAATATCCGATTTACAATCAACATGATCGAAAACGGATTTTGGAAAGTTTGCGATTTGTGGATGAGGTGTTTTTTGAGGAATCCTTGGAATTAAAACGACAATATATTTTAGAGCACAAGGCCGATGTTTTAATTATGGGGGATGATTGGAAGGGGCGTTTTGATTACTTAAAGGATATTTGTGAAGTGGTTTATTTGGCAAGAACTCCCTCTATTTCGACTACGGAAGTTGTGGAAGTAATAAAAAGCATGCCTAAGAATGTATAACATTAAGATTCTGATATTTAACTTATTGTGGGTATTATATCCCTTGACATTTTTCTTTCGAAGAAACAAAAATGTCTGGGTGTTTAGCAGCTACCGCAATACTTACATGGATAATGCGAAGTATCTGTTTGAATATATTTCAGACCAAACAGAAATTCAAGCGGTTTGGATAGGCTCTAATCGCGAAATTCTACAACAAATCAGAACCAATGGACGTCAAGCACACCATAGATATAGTTTGAAGGGGATGTGGTATGCGCTTACAGCGTTTTACTACATATACAACAGTCATGCGACGGATGTAAATATTTGGTTCAGCCCTAAGGCGAAGAAAATCAACTTGTGGCACGGCATTCCTTTGAAAAAAATTGGTTTTGATATAAAAACGGGGCCACTACGAAAAATCTATCATCCTGCTAGTTTTATGGAGAGGCTGGAGCAAGTCATTGTACGTCCATATGTCGCTATAAAAGATGATGTTGTGCTTTGTCCTTCCTCAAATTTAGCGGATATTTTTGCTAGTGCGTTCAATATCGACAAGGAAAAGTTAATGATCACGGGTTATCCCCGATTAGCGCCTTTTTTTGATGAATCACTTTCCGTTTCTATTCCTAGAAAGGAGGAATTTGACCAAACGTTGGTATACATGCCAACTTGGCGCGATGATGACCCAAATTTCATCACCAAAGCGATTCCTGATTTTGAGGCTCTAAATGACTGCTTAAAACAACAAAATATCCTTTTACTCCTTAAATTACATCCGAATAATAACATTACTGTTGAGCATAAATCGAATATTCAATCTATTGATAGTTTTACCGACATTTATCCTGTCCTACGAGAAGTTGATGGTCTGATCACAGATTATTCTTCCATTATGTTTGATTATTCTGTCCTTGAAAAACCCATTTACTTCTATGCCAACGACTTGGAAAGCTACACCAAAGCTAGAGGCTTCTATTTTGATTATCAAGACTTAGTACAAGGAAAATTACTCCATTCTTTTGACCAATTATTAAATGCGCTAAGGGATCTTCCTTCACATAGCATTGATGCTGTCAAACTGAAAAATGATTTTTGGGATACCGATTCTGCGGTCGCTTGTGCGGATATTTATAACTTTTTGAAGGAGAAAGCG
>JAHDHB010000110.1 GCA_020631545.1 Saprospiraceae bacterium
GAAAATACGGTATATCTCTCCCCAAGTGCTTTAGCTGGGACTAATGTTGTGTGCTCAGGGTCTGAACGAAAAAGGCATTTTTTTATGTTTTTGCCATCGCTAGTCATCGGTTGAAGGCAAAACGCAAGGTCCTTCCCGCATTCAACTGGTGACGCTTCACTCCTTTTTCCTAAGATGATCGTTTTCGGTCAAAAACTAATTAGGGTACTGACGGGGTGAAGAATGCTCCTTGGGTTTTAGGGGCAAGCTTAACAAGCCACTCTTAAACGATATAAAAAAAGTCAGGCGATTTTCATCACCTGACTATAAAAACAACACCTAATAATGTGAGTATGTATACTCAACAATTCTTTCTCAATTCGTCCTAATTTGCTTTTACAAAACGCTTGGCTATTCGTTTTTGACTTCCTAAATCAATGACAAGGAGGTAGGTGGCAGCAGCTAAATGTTGTTTGACATCAAGCGTAAAGTTATTGGTTCCTTCCTCAAAATCTACTCTTGTATTGTATAAAACACGGCCTTGTAAATCCATGATTTGTACTTTTGCGGATAGGTCTGCGGGAGCGTTGAAGCTAAAATTTAATTCATCATACGTAGGTACAGGATAAAGTGATAGCGCATAAGCATCTAGTAGTTTGGTTGTAGGGTTGCTTTCTTCTATCACAGGCTGCTCTTCATCTGCTTCTTCGACTACTCTAAAATTGTTATTTAAAGGAATGATGTCTACTAGTGTTTTTCCATTTTGTTCGTCTAAATCTAGAAGATGAGATTGATTGCCAATATTCACCGTCCATTCATTACGCGATGAATTGAAGGAAGTTGTGGGCAATGGTTCTCCTACCTCATAAGGATAAAGCAGTACCTTAAAGTCTGGACTTACCGTATTGGCTTCAAGGACTAAACGCTTTAACACATTGTTGTGAAAATTAGTGAAGTTGTCAATGTAGCCTGGGGCTCCTGAGGTATATCCGTTATTTTGTAATACTCTTACTAGTAATCTGCGATTGCCGGATGCTTCTTTCAGAATAATATCACAACGGTAATTATTGTAATCTAAATTAACGGGCGTACTCTCAATGGAAAGGTCGAAAGCGATCTGGGCTAACCATTTGTAATTCTGAGCATTATTATCCTTTTTAACGTCATCAACCACTAGTAAAAACGGATGCTCTCCTCTAGCCATCGCGACCGTTCGGTAGACTTTCTCCATTGGGTTATGTGGCTTTTTTACATAGCCTGAGATACGGTTTTCTCCTCCTGCCCAATAGGGACGATTGAAAAAGTCAACATTGTAATAACTTTCTGGTTGTTGCTGGTATTGGAAATCATTCGGCTTTTGCGTTACGGCAGTCCATCCATTAGCCCCTAACAGCTCTGGGGTAGTTACTCCAGGTACGTGTGGATCGTATTTCCATTCCCAAGAATAGGCATAGGTGGCATCTCCAGAGACTTGTACATCTGAATTATTTTCCTGAAAATCAGTTATTTTGCCAGGAACTTCGGCAATATCATTAACGACATCAGCAAATAAGCCTTGGTCGTTTACTAAGATACAACTATGCGCACCTGTTTCAGGAATTTCATTGCCGTAAGAGTATCGTATAAACATTCTATCATGGCTACTAAGGGTAAAGCTATTTCTGTCTCCATTGGTATGTCCACCGAGATCTTGTCGGCAATGGAAATGGCTCATCATCGCATCTGAATCGCCTGAACTGCGCATGGTGACTAAGCCGCGTTGTGGTGCAAAATAACTCAATTTGTCATCTGTATAAACATTATTCATTTGAGATTCAAAATTACCTGCTTGATAGTCTAGTGCGTAAATACCTGCTACGACAAGCGAATTGTAGTAACCTCTAGGCGCAAATTCTTGATAAACATAGCCTGTAGAGGAAACGGCAGTTGATTTTTCCATATAATTACGCCACACCAAGTCAACCCCATCATCATTCGGTAAGATCCATTTCATACCGATGGCGTCCATCTGATTAAATTTGTAGCCTCCTTGGGTTTCATCATAACCTGTTCCTCCCCAAGAATCTGTACCGACAAAACCAAAACCATAAGGTTGGCTAATGGCTGGTAGGAAATCCTTACCGTAGTTCTTTACCGCAGGATGGCCTAATAGGCTGTAGCCCCTCATAGCCATAGGAATCATGGTCGCTACAAATTGATAATTTTTACCTAGTCCTTCAAATGGAGCGCCTGATTCGTACCAACCATAGGTGATGAAATTGCGGTAAACACGACAGAATTCCTTGGTGATATCAGGTCGGTATCCTTCTTCTCCTTCTATGGCTAGATTTAGGATCAACTCAAAGCTGTTGAGGGTAGACCAATTACTGGTATTGACATAATTAACGACATCGGAACCATAAATAACTTGGGAAGAAACCATTCTGGCAATACCAGCGCGGGCAATATCGCGCTGTGCTGGTGTCATATTGTTATAGTTGATATCGTAAGCCATGGCGTAATGGGAATCCCCTAGCAAATCTCTATTGGCTAAGTTTAAGTTAGGATTATTGATTTCCGTTTGTGCCCAGTAAGCCATTGCACCAGCTAGCATTTTAGCACGGTCATCGTAATTCATACCCGTATCAGGATCGTATTTTCCTTCATTGACCATGCATTCGTATGCTTCTACGGCCATAAGACCCGCTAGCATTCCTCTCCTTTTTAAATCCACATTGGCTAGCGGATTAGGAACTCTGTTGACTAGATTAGCGTAATAACTGCTTACATCCCAGAAACCTGCATTATCAATATAACGGTTGCCGTCTTTATCCCTACCATAAGTGGTGTTATGGTTGTAACCATTTGAATTATAACCTTTGTGCATCAAGGTAGTAAAGGCATGCATTTGCTTCATTACTGCTTGTCCACTCAAGGTATTGACCATCCTATTTTTAATGTCGGGGATGTCACTTGGTCTAAAGTAAATTCTAGGGTGAACGCCTACAGGTGGTGCCATAGGAATTGGACGTAATTCACTGTTGTCAAAGGAAATAGCTTTTTCACCAAAAGTACCAGAAGCAAAACTATCCCAAGCAAAATAGAAGCCACCAGGTTGTGCAGCAGGAGCGCATCCATAGCTATTTGGATTAGGATCACAAGGATTGTTCGGATCGGAATTTCCAGCTAGTTCCTCCGCATTGGTAAGGCCGTCATTATCTTTATCACAAAGACCCACCGCATTATTAGGCACACAAGGATTAAAGTTTTCATAATCTACTTGATCCTTAACACCATCTTGATCAGAATCTGCGGTAGCAGAATCTAAGGCATCAATATAACCATCATTATCTGAATCTACTGGATTGTTAAGGTTACTCCCTACTTCAGTCCCGTCCGAAATACCATCACCATCGGTATCCTTATCTTCTGGATTTGTTCCTAGGAGAATTTCATCTTCGTTGCTTAGTCCATCTCTATCAACATCATCCAACTCCCCAATAACTTCCACCTCAGCTAGCGCTAATTGGGTATTCCCAACCATTTGTATACGAATGTAACGTGCTGTTCGATTAATGGAAATCATGGTAGGTCGTCCTGCTTGTTGGCTTTCCAAACGTTTGAAAACCCCTGATTGATTCAGCGTGGTATTGAGGTTTTTAGAGGTAAATGGTACATCAGAAGCAAAAACGTAGTAGTTTCTTAAGGTAGTTTCACTTCCATCAGATCTATTCCAGATATTGATGCGAGTTACCTCTGCCACCTCTCCAAGATCTACTTCCCACCAAGGCTCTGCCTCGACTTGGGTAACAGAAACGGTACCATTGCTAAGAACGCCATCTTTCTCGCCATCTACCGCTTTTACAGCTTTTGTATTTCCATTATAATCAGAACTTTGTGAAACGGCAGCTCCTAGTGCAATATTGGCAGTATAAGGATTCGAATCCTCATAAACGTGTCCTGACCCAGAGATATCTAAATTCCATTTTCTAGCGAGATAGCCTTCAACTTTGTTTTTTTCTTCTCCACTCAATTTTCTAGGAAAGAATAATACCTCATGAATGCCTAAATGCACATTATTCAGTGAACTATGCCGATTTCCAAGGGTAACTTCTGTACCCGTGTCATTTAAAGCTGTAGCATATTCATTCATATATTGCTTACCTGTTCCACCATCAGCATCACTTTTACCTGTAGCAGGATTGTACCAAGCTCCAAAAATGGTGCGCTCATCTGCGAAGTCATAGGTTCCAATTTCTCCGCTTTCAAATTCTCCTTTCAAGGTAGCATGACTAGAATTGTACAGTAGTCCAGAAATCAAGGAATTGCCACTCTTCGTTGCTCTCACTCCCCAGTTTCCTCCTTGATTGTTGTATCCTTTATGAATGATACCCGTACGAAAATCTGCTGAACTATGGTCTCCAAATATCTTGGCCACGACGAAAAGTTGATATCCTTCTTGTGCATTGATAACTAAATTATTATGATGAGGAATCGCCATTGCTTTTTGCCCCTGAAATTCCACCATAGGAAAGTTGTTATCTATTTTCATTTTTGCTTGCTTGCCGGCATCGGATTGGGAAGCTACAAAACCATTCCCTGATATATCACGCCATTGGGTCACCTGACCATTACTCGTACTCAGCGAATTTGCATTACTAGCATCCAACCAAAGGGTTGGCATTTCTTCTAGCTGGAATGGATCAAATGAATAAAAATCGACGTCTAATTCTGGCTCAGGTTCTGGGTCTGGAACAGGTACAGGCCCTGAGGCTCCTAGCCATTTATTAGCTAAATATTGTTCTACTTGCTCTTTATCCTGAGGGGAAAGTTTCTTTTGAAAATATAAAATTTCTGATACAGCGAGGTGTATATTACTCTGAGGATAAGGATGATTCCGATTTCCTATACGGACATTTACAGAGCTATTGTTATTCAGTGGCGCTGCATAATTATTGGAATAATGTGCTCCACCATTGGCATCTGCCTTAACTATACCCGAAGGAACATCATAATAGGTACTGAATTGTGAAAGTTCATCTCCAAAATCATAGAAGCCAACACTACTGCTCCCATTGTACTCTTTAATTTTTGCATTAGAAGAGTTGTAAGGAACACCAGCGATGTGCATCCCTCCACTATAAACAGCATTAATCCCCCAAACACCTCCTTGTGTACCATAATTTTTAGAAATAATACAAGTACGAAAATCGGAATTATTATGATCACTGTATATTTTGGCTACCGCAAATAGTTGGAGGCCTTCCGTCGTACTAGCATCCAAGGTGGCATGGTGAGGAATATCCAAGTACTGAAGACCTGTGAATTCTACGGCCGGTAAACCATTGACCGTTGTCATTTTAGGTTGCTGACTCTCTACAGCTTGCGTAGCATGATTATCATTGCCAGAGACATCATTCCAGCCTTGTATTGTGCCACCACTGATAGCTAAACTACTGCTGTTGGAGGCATCTAGCCATAAATTTGGAGATTCAGAAACGGTATAAGGCGCGAATGGATTATCTGAAGGTGGAGCAGGAGGCTCAGAAAACCATTTGTTATTTAAATAGTCTTCTACCTGAGTTTTACCTTGTTCGGTAAGCTTGGAAGGAAAGTAAAGAATTTCACATACAGCAAGGTGGACATCACTTTGTGGATAAGGAGCATTACGATTACCAATACGTACATTGACCGTATTGTTAGTCATAGAAGTTGCATAATTATTGGAATAATGTTCACCGCTTTTAGCATCTGCTTTAGCAATGCCTGTGGCAGGGTCATAGTATGCACCGAATTGAGTCAATTCATCAGCATAATCATAAAAAGTGAAGCTCCCATTGTCATTAAGTCCTTTTAGGATAGTGTTCGAGGAGTTGATAGGAAGCCCCGCTATATGTTTTCCATCTTTGAAGGTAGCGCGTATTCCCCATTGACCTCCCGATCCACCATGGACTTTAGAGATGATGCTGGTACGAAAGTCAGGACTCGTATGGTCACTGTAAATTTTGGCTACGACAAATAGTTGATAACCTTCGGTCGTACTAGAATTTAGGCTAGCAGCATGAGGAATATCTAGGTATTGCAGTCCCGTAAATTCAATAGCGTTATGCCCTTCAATGGTGGTGAGATTAGGTTGTCGGCTGCTTGTAGCTTGAACAGCGTGGTTGTTATTTCCTGATTGGTCATTCCAACTTTGAATTGTGTTTCCGTTGGTGATAATACTGTTGTTCTTAGAGGCATCTAACCAAAGCGTAGGTTGTTTTTCGAATTGAGCCAATAGACAGGTTGATAACAATACTGCCATGAGCAGTGTTGTTAGGCGTAAAATAGGCATAGGTGTTTCAATTTTAGTGCTAAAAAACAAAAGAATACCCTATAAAATTAAGTGCTTTTACAGATAGAAAATGGATAAAGATTGGCTAATATTAGATGTCGAAAGACTTAATTATTGCTTTAAAACTGTCTATTTTTTAAACTATTTAAAATATTGTAAAGTATTTTTTATTTATTTAGAACTACTTATGGGCAACTCATTTTCCCTATTATTATGGCATTTTTGTTCCTAAATTTAATCCTCGAAAGGTTTTGAAAATTTGCTCAAGTACTAAGGTATAGAGAGTTCACAAACAAATCACTTCATCAAAAACCGCTGATATTCTATCATAGTCATTTTATTTTCTTTAGCTTTTAACCAAGTATTAATTTGAAGATCACGAAATAAAAATTTGACTTCAAAATCATCTTCTGGCGTTATTCTATTTAGGGTTTCAATCCAAACATCATATTTTTTCTGATGCCATTCTTCAATAATTTCTTTGAAAAAGTTCGTTAAATTTTTATGAAAAGTAGTTAAAAGATCATTTTTTCTTAGATATCTTTTCAGTTCTCTAAGAATGCGATTTGCATCATTGTAGTGTTGTAACTCTACCAAAGTCATAAGGTATAGATAACGACAATTACATTCAAAAAACAACCGGTAACTCTTAGGTAGAGTTAGGGCTTTGAGAATATAGCTTTGTGCTAAGGCCAGTTTTCCATAAAAGAAATAGTAGCGCCCTAAATTAAAACACAACCAGCCTCCTTGTGGAGCGTTTTCCGTATTATGGTCTAAAAACAGGCTTAATTCTTTTGTTTTTTGTTCGTCAAATTGACCTTTTTCATACAAGGAGTGTTGAATTTGATAACAGATTATCGACATTTTTGCATTGCGATACTTCTTGAGTATAGAAAAGTTCTTGTTGGCGTTTTTTATGCTTGTAATAGTATTTTTATAAATATCTTTCCGTTCTGTAGCAGCACAATGGCCTAATAGCTTAAACAAACTTTCAAAATAAGTTTCTATTGACAAGGGATGCAACTCACCTTCAACGCTCTGGATAAGTTTGCTTGAGTCAAAAACAACTTGATCAACATATTCTCTTTTAAAGAGTGTTGTTATCAGCATATTTGAAATAATAATTTTCATTCTGCTGCTATCTTCAAACTTCTCAGACTTCATAATTTGATTGAGATAAGCATCTAATTCTTTAAGTTTATGCTCAGCCTCCCCTACAGTTTTTCCCCATTTTTTATGAAATAGTTCTACATAAATTCGGAGGCGTCTATTATCTAATTCCCCAATTAGTTTTGCCTTCTTGAGGGACTCTTGAAGGGTATTCTCAAATCTTTGCAGCTCTTCATCCAAAGATTTATAAGTATAAAAATATATACTCATTATTCTTTTCTCCCAATCTAGCAAGTGTAACTTTAGACCATAAAACTCGTTATTATCGCAAATTTTGATGGCTTTTTTTATCATTTTTTTGCATTCATCATGAATTCCTTTTTCAAATAAAAATTCAATATCTTCAAGGATAAGTAGGACTTCTCTTAATTTTCCTTTGTCACCACGATAATCCCGCTGTATCCTAAGAATGCGTTCAAAGAGTTGATTTTTAACTACAGCTAGATTCTTTAAAATATAACTATCACTTATGTTGTTTTTTAAATCGGCATCTGTACTAGGCTTAAATTTACTAATAGCTATAAAAAGCTTCAGGATATTACTTTTCGGATTTGATGCTTTAAATCTTTTACTTAGGTAGCCTTTTTCAGATGGAGTCAACCTAAAAACTAATAAAAAAAGTTTGTCGTTGGACTCTTGCATAAGCTATATAATTTCTTAATAAACAAGACCATCCTCCCTAGAAACCAAAACATTAACGATACCCTGTTTTTAGCAAAATTTTGCACAGGATAGATGGTATAGAAAGAGAATTCTAGAAAATCACTTATTTAGTTCACCATTGCAAACGCTATTTTTAAAGCGAACCTCAAAACTTAGGTTTTTAACTGTACTTAAAACACAAGAACTAAATAAATGTTATCTCTTATATTAGTCTTTATTCCCACGATTATCGAATAACGATTATAAAGAAAGGGAATTTATTAATTTTCCACCTTAAAAACCAGCCCCAGAACAGCAAAATATTAGTGGCCGAACAACAATTTTTTTACATAAAAAATCATTCACGACTCCTCATATAGATTTTATTTTTTCATTAAAAAAAACAAAACAAACCACTACAAATAGAATAAATTAAATGTGTCTTCAAGCAGGCCATTCTCAATTAGTCTTTGAAAATAGTCAATCCTGTAGCGATGATTTTTACTTCGAGAAATACATGTGTATTATTTCGCCACAAAGACACATGGCGGCAGAGCCGCAATTAAGAATTAAGAATGACCGTCAAAACACGAACAACGATACATGGCGCAATTCGTTACAATTTAGCGATTTTCATTTGTTTGTTTTTTTAGCAAAGTTTTAGAGCTATGTAAAACAAAGGAATGACGTGTTTCTGGCGATGCTCCTTGCATTTTTTGATTTGCTTAAATGAATTCACAAGCACATCCTTACGCATTCAGCTAGTGGTTCTGCTCAGAAATACTGTTTATTTACTTGGAGCATTGGTGTTTTACCACAACTAAAACCCATATTTTTCTAGGTTAAGAGGATCTTTTTTCAACTGCTGCGAGTTTTCGGGTAGCAAATTTTCAGAGGAACGCTTCATCCTTTGTATACGTTGCTTATATGCTAAGAGTTGTAACTTAAAACCATGTAACTCATGAGCATCACAGATCTTAATCGCTTTTTTAATTAATTTTTCGCATTCTTTGTAAATTTTTTTTTCAAATAAAAGATCAATGTCTTTAAATATATTCAAGACTTCACTTTCTTGTCCTTTACTTCTTCTATAATCACGAAGTATTTTCAATACTCTTTCGTAAAGTTGAAATTTTATAGACGGGAAATTGTTCAGTATGTATTTGTTTTTCAACTTTTTCTTTAGCGCATTTTCTGTTTGGGGAGCACATTTGCAAATAGTAAGAAACAACGATATAAGGTGGCTATCAGGATTCGAAGCCTTTAGTCGTTTATTGATGTATCCTTTTTCAGGGGCTGTTAGTCTAGAAATCAATAGAAATAGTTTGTCGTTTGTCTTTTTCATAGGTGATTTATTTAGGAAAGGTAGACTCAATAATGTTTTCTAAGTACGTCAACAACTAACCAAGGTAAAAAATGGAAGCCAGATAAAGCTAAGCTTACTGGCCTCCAGATAATGACATTTTAGCCCTTGTCATTATACACATTATCCACAAAAATAATTACGACCTGTAAGTCGTCAGACAGGTTGCCCTGCCTGACATCAAACTTACAGTTCATTATATACTCAATGAAGCGAGTTCTTACTAGTAAGTAGTTTTCACAAAACGCTTAGCATCAAATTCCTCACCATTGATATCAATAATCAGGATATAAGTTGCATCGGCTAAATGCTGTACATTCAGTTGTTTTGTATTTACACCTTTGCCAAAGTTCACAGTCTCAGAATAGAGTACTCGGCCTAGCATATCTACAATTTTCACCTGACCTACAGCATCTTCTTGTGCATAAAAGCTGTAGTTTATTTCATCTCGTGAAGGAATCGGATACAGCGTTACGACGGTATTATCACCATAGCAATCGTACGTTCTTGTTATCACTGATGAGTAAGTAAAGCTGCCATCTTCATCTACTATTTTTAAACGATAGTAGTTGTTGTAATCAGGCGTATCGTCAGTCCATTGATAAATGGTAGAACCATTTGTAGCTCCCATGGCAAGGACTTCTCCTATCTTACGGTAGTTGATTCCGTCTGTGCTTCTTTCCACAAGGAAGTAAGCCAAGTCAGTCTCCGAAGAAGTAATCCAAGTGAGGCCTAGGTCGCAATCTTCTACTTTTGAGGTGAAAGATTCTAGTGTAAGCGGTAATACTGTATTGATATCTCGCCAGTCACGATCTCCTCCATTGCCTTCTTCAGGATGGCTCATCCCTTCTAAGTTGGTATTCGTAGGCTCAGGACTAGAAGTGTCATTGTCGTAGCCATCTAGTAAGCCATCGCCATCAGCATCCGTAGTACCACCAGGAAGACCTGTGTTAGCACTAGGAGTATCATTGCCGTCAACGACACCATCGCTATTGGTATCATGGCCTTCAATCGTATCAGGACCAGAGTCGTTATCTGAATCTAAGTCGATATAATCTGGAGAATCCATACCATCGGTATTTTCTGGTGTAATTCCTTCACCACCGAATCCATTATTCGTATCATAAGCATTATCAATACCATCATTATCATCATCCATACCCGTAGGAGGCATATAGCCTACAGTAGGTTGTGCTTCTGTGTTATCAACGATACCATCATCGTCAGCATCAATGTCTAAGAAATCTGGATTTTCAGGAGCACCATTGTCTGTATTAGGCAAGTTCCACGGTGTACCACTAGTCACTTCCGTACCGCTAAGGCCACCATTTTGGTCGTCTTGAGCATCATTTAAGCCATCTTTATCGGCATCTATCATGGAAGCAGGATCGCCAGGTGTTGGATAGTCAACTTGTCCATCATTGTCAGTATCTGTACCGTCGGCCTCTACTATATCAAGAATTCCATCATCATCCGAGTCTAGGTCTAATCGATTAGGGATACCATCACCATCAAAATCACAGTCAGCATTTTTAGGTAAAAGTATACCCACACCAAAACCGTCGTTATTTCCTGATGTTGTAAAGCTAACTTCTGTGTAAACACCTTCCATTATGAAAACACCGTTATTGATTCTACAGGAAGCTCCTGCATCACAGAAATTGTCGTTGGATTCCACTACACCTGACGGAAATTCGTGTGGAGGATCAATAACATTCGTACCGCCTACATTTGCCGTTAGGCCAAATGGGTTGTTTTGTGCTAGATTTCCACCAATTTGAGTAACGCCATTACTGAACGTAAATGTTGTGGTTCCACCACCACCCATAGAGCCGATATAAAAAGTAGGATTGGTCACTGGCTCAGAAAAAGTAAATACTCTTTCCTTAGCAAGAGGAGCTGAGCTTCCCATTGTCGTGTTTGCTCCAAGTGTCGTTCCTACCTCGTCAAATGAAGAGATTTCGTGTAACTTGGAATTGACGGTGATAGTTACTGTATTTCCTGTTATTGGATTAAGAATAGTTCCTGTCGCAGTATAAGTATCTACAGTACCAAAAGTTGGATCTGAAACATTATCCCCAGTTTTGACAATAGAGGATGCGTCGAAGGAGCTTATTTCAGCGTAATCAGGGCAGGTACTACCATTACAATTACCTATTTCAGCAGCTTGACTAGGGCATTCCACTACATCAGGAATACCGTCATTGTCATCATCTAAGTCATCCGCATCACAAATGCCATCTCCATCAGTATCGACTGTTGTACAACCACAATCAGGAGCTTGTGTAGCTGCGTCATTACTACTGCCTACAGTTTGTCCTGCACCTGCTACAGTAGGTACACCATAGCTTGCACTTGCAGGATCGGTGTCTACTACATTGCCAAGGTTTACGTTGGCAGCATCACCATTTCCATCAGTAAGCGTACCGCCAGCAGCTATCATATCAGCGCTGGTAAAGCTACCACCACCTTCTATAGCATCTGAGCAACCATCATTGTCAGAATCAGTATCTAAAGCATCAATGATACCATCCATATCGGTGTCTATACAAGAGATTAGCGAAGTGTTGAATCTAACTTTTTGTTCTGTATTACTTCCACTTGAAGTTATTCCATAATAAGCCATCGAAGATCCTCCTAGAAAGTTGTTGGCTATATCACCAGTATACGTTCCTACTGTTGTTCCATCAAAGGTATAGGAAAGGGTTTGCGTAGCAGCAACCCAAGTGATGACGACATTATGATAAGCACCGTCTTCGATCTCCCCTAAATTTGTATCAGAAGTTAAGTAGGTTGGATAAGAATAGTCTGTTAAGAAGCCTACCGTTTCCCAAATTCTTGTATGATCGTCGAAGATGTTATCAGAAGCACTAGCAGAAGAACCATTGTAGTTAATATCAAACTCAATGGCAATTCCATTCTGGATTCCTCCAGCGCCCATAGTTATGCCTGACAAACCTGTAGTACTAGAACCACCAGGATCATTATGGAATACAAAGGTAATTCCATCTCTACCTGAAGTAGCATTACCAAAATACAGGTCAAAATCTATCGTAAAATCATTAGCCAAGTCGATTTGTGAAGTGGACATTAAAGAACCTGCTTCACCACTTCCCGTACCCGGTGTCAGTATAATTTCATCTGCGCTTTCAGTAGCGTCTCCAAGAAGCATAATGGCACTACTACATCCTTCCTCCGTATCAAGGATACCATCATTGTCATCGTCTAGATCTTCTGCATCACAAATTCCATCCATATCTGTATCTAAACACGGACAGTTTGCTCCTTGTGCATCAGGATCGTTGCTGTCGGCTACGGCTTGGCCTGTACCAGCAACTGTAGGTACACCATAGCTAGGACTAGCAGGGTTGGTATCTACGGTATTACCAAGGTTTTCATTGGCAGCATCACCATTACCATCGCTAAGTTCGCCAGCAGCAGCTACCATGTCTCCTGTCATGAAACCGCCCTCACCTTCCAGCGCATCAGGGCAGCCATCATTGTCAGAGTCTGTATCTAAAGCATCCGGGATACCATCCATATCAGTGTCAATGCATTGTTCAAAGGTAGTGTTGAATGTTACTTCTTGAATAGCACTACCACTAGCAGTCAAGCCAAAAGTAACCATAGAAGTACCGCCAAAGTAGTTGTTCACTAAATCATTGGTGTAAGTTCCTACGGTGGCACCATCAAAGGTATAAGAAAGCGTTTGTGTAGCGGCATCCCAATTTACGATGACCTTATGATAAGCACCGTCTACAATATTTCCGCTACCTAAAGTAGTTTCAACAGGATTTCCACCTCCAATTGATTGTGGCCAAGACCACTCATCAATAAAGGTGCTAGTCTGCCAAACTGCAGTATGGTGGCTACCGTTGCTATCATTAGCCTGACCAACATTATCGTTGTTAGTATCAAATTCTATGGCAATACCATTTGAAATACCACCAGCTCCCATAGGTGCGCCCGCATTTCCTGTTGCAGTAGGTCCAGCAGTATGGAAAACTAAGGTAATACCGTCTCCTCCGCCAAAGCGCAAGTCAAAATCAAGGGAGAAATTTTGAGAAAAGTCAATAGGAGCATTGTACATGGCAGAACCTGCTCCTGAGGCAGTTGATAATTGTACTTCGTTAGGATTTGCGGTTGTTGTTGCATTTCCGGCTGTAGTAATATTATCCGTAAAATTGGCTGTGCCACAACTCTCGTCAGTATCCAAAATACCATCATTATCATCATCAAGATCGTCTACGTCTGCGATCCCATCTCCGTCAGAATCTTTAGGAATAAACCCAAAGTCATAAGTCGCATTTGCTGGTTCTTGTGTCGGATCGGCATTGGCCATGGTATCAGACATTCCATGCATTGGCATAGCGGTAACGCCAGTAGGATCGTCAGAATCAATAG
>JAHDHB010000111.1 GCA_020631545.1 Saprospiraceae bacterium
AATGAAAAGCAAATAAAAAGAAAAAGCGGAGAGGAAATGAAAATATAAATGTAAGGAGAGACAAATTTCATGTAGGTCTCCACGGGATTAAATTTGAGTGTTCCTTCAAACTCCGAAAAACAGCATTTAGCGCAAACAATGGATGTATTTTTCCTAGACCACAACATTATAGTAAGCCTAGGGGATAGATTTTCTAACGGTATCTAACCTTCGTTGTAGAAAATAGAAGATGGTACGTTTATTGTGAGGGTATTTACATTGTCACTAAAATGATTTTTTGAGGAAATATAAACTACTGCGATATTCGAGCACTTTCACTATCACTGCTCAAACCCAGAGGCCGCGCTATTTATTAGTGCGGCTTTTTTTGTGTCTACTATTTAAGTGCAACAAATGAAAAAGCTGATAGATCCATCAAACCTATCAGCTTTTACTATGTCTACGTTATATCTAGTTAAAATTATCCTACATCTGAGTCTACTCCGAAAAGTAGGGATTAATGCAAAAACACGATTTAAGGTGTAAGATCTAACCACATGATATGTTGAATAAGAGCCTTTTCGGTGGCTTCTAGATCTACATTGGGCCAGCCCCAATTCTTCCTAGCTCAACACCTTCAGAGTAAGCCATTTTTACATTGTTATCTGCTAAAGCTTGGAAAACATTTTGCTTGGCCTCAAAATAAACCTCCCAATAATCCTCTGTATTGGCATAAGGCCAAATCGCTAATTTGATATTATGGCTTTCAAATTCATCAATTCCTACAATAGGAGCAGGAGTTTGGAGAACTTTTGGCGTATTGAGTAAGGCCTCTTGGATGATTCTTTGCACACGTTTGAAATCTTCTTCGTAAGGCATTGCTACAGACATTTCAATACGAAGGTAGCCATTAGTAGAAAAGTTGGTGATCACATCGCCAATCGCAATACCATTTGGGACGATTACAATTTTATTATCGAATGTCCTAACTATGGTATTGAAAATTTCTATTTCTTTGATATGCCCCATTTGTCCTTGAATATCAACAACATCATTGACGCGGAATGGTTTGAATATCAGGATCATTACTCCAGCAGCAAAATTACTTAGACTCCCTTGTAGTGCCATTCCTACCGCAAAGCCAGCAGCAGCGAGTACAGCAACGAAGGAGGTCGTTTCTATCCCGACGATGCCCGCTGCACTAAAAAGCAGCATGACTTTCATCATTACACCAGCTAGGGATTTTAGGAAAGGACGGACATCTTCACTTATTTTTCCATGTTCCATTGCTTTCCCGATCAAATCGACAAGCTTGTTGATAATATAAAGTCCTGCTACTAGGACTATTATTGCCGCAGCAATCTTTGGAGCAAATTCCAACCCTATATCATAGAGTTTCTCGATTTTTCTGTCCAAATTTTTTAGGTTATCCATTTTTGTGTTCTTGTTTGACTAAATGAGGGGCTAAAATAAAAATATCCTTTGATATATCACACTGCTAGCTCAGCTTTTTGTTCAAAGATTAGTGCATGCAGTCGCCTTGTTTTTTATGAATAGAACTGATTTACAATGTTATAAGAGAGGGGGGAGAATTGTATGGAATGCTGAATAAAATTTTTAAGCATTTAATTGTTAGGGTTTTTAGACTTATTCTAAATGAAATTGCTAGGAGATTTCTCAATCTGCTAAAAAAAAACTACTTTTGAGGGCAATTTAAAAAATCTAGAATTTCATGAATCTACACGAATATCAAGGCAAAGAATTATTGAAGCAATTTGGTGTTTCTATTCAAGAAGGAATTGTAGCAACAACTGTTGATGAAGCAGTTATTGCCGCCAAAACATTGAATGATGAGCGAAACTCAGAATTTTGTGTCATCAAAGCCCAAATTCATGCCGGTGGGCGAGGAAAAGGTGGTGGAGTAAAATTGGCCAAAAATAGTGAAGAGGTCAAAAAACATGCAGGCAATATTTTGGGTATGATGCTCAAAACACCACAAACTCCTGGTGGAGTGAATGGCCCTGGTAAATTGGTTAGTAAGGTATTAGTGACGGAGGATGTTTATGCACCAGATTTTGATGCTTGTAAAGAGTATTATGTTTCTATTTTGATGGATCGTGACCGCAAATGCAATGTTATCATTTATTCTACAGAAGGAGGAATGGACATTGAGGAGGTTGCAGAGCATACACCGGAGCTTATTTTTAAGGAATATGTGGATCCTAGACTAGGGCTACAAGGTTTTCAAGCAAGGAAAGTTGCTTTTAACTTGGGCTTGTCTGGGAAAGCATTTAAGGAAATGACGAAGTTTATCTCTTCTCTTTATAAAGCTTTTGTGTCTAGTGATGCTAGCCTTTTTGAAATTAATCCTTGTTTACAAACTGGCGATGATCGTATTCTTGCTGTAGATTGTAAAGTCTCTTTGGATGATAATGCACTATTCAGACATCCAGACCTTGCGGCTTGGCGTGATACTAGCGAGGAAGATCCAACGGAAGTAGAAGCTAAAAGTCACGGATTGAATTTTGTGAACTTGGATGGTAACGTCGGGTGTATGGTTAATGGTGCTGGTTTGGCCATGGCTACTATGGATATCATTAAACTGTCTGGTGGCGAACCTGCGAATTTCTTAGATGTAGGAGGTACTGCTGATGCTCAACGTGTGGAAAAAGCTTTCCGTATTATCATGCGCGATCCTTCTGTGAAAGCAATTTTGATTAACATTTTTGGGGGAATCGTTCGTTGTGATCGTGTCGCTCAGGGCGTTGTGGATGCTTACAAAAATATTGGAGATATCAAGATTCCAATTATTGTTCGTCTTCAAGGGACAAATGCCGATATCGCTAAGACAATCATTGACGAGTCTGGCCTTGAAGTTCATTCTGCCATCTTATTGCAGGAAGCTGCGGATTTGGTAAAGAAAATGTTGAAGTAAAATTGTCAAATGACAAGAACGATAAAGGCGAATTTTTAATGTTTTTCCTTTATTTTGAAAATATTGCTCCTTACGTAAATTCGTGAGGAGCTTTTTTATTTTTAATTGAATTGTTGTTTTTTTTGCTTGTGTTATTCTTTACAAAAAGGAAAGTGTCTTATTTTTGTTATGGTTTTGTTTTTTTGAATTAAAAACTTTAGCTTTCTTTATTGTTATTGTGAAATTGAAAATATGGAAACAAAAAAGTATTCACTAAGTCAGCTCAACCTTTACATTAAGCAAGTCATTGCCTTGAATATGCGAGAGGCGGTTTGGGTGAATGGAGAAATTGCACAGGTCAATAATTCAAAAGGACACTTTTATTTGGAACTCGTTGAAAAGTCGGAATTTGGTATTCAAGCGAAAAGCCAAGCTGTCATTTGGAAATCTGCTTGGGCAAAATTACTTCGCAGCCGAGGAAAAGATATTGCGAAGATTTTGCAAGTAGGCTTCAACATTTCAGTTCAGGTAAAAGTAGAGTACCACGAACGATTCGGATTAAAACTGAATATTTTAGATATTGATCCGATTTATACCCTAGGCCAGTTGGAACTAAAACGAAAAGCAATTTTTGAGTTGCTCAAACGTTTGAAGTTACTTCATAAAAATAGGGAACAATATTTACCGGCAGTACCTCAACGTATTGCCGTCATCTCATCTGAACGAGCAGCCGGTCTTCAGGATTTTCTTAACCACTTGGCTAAAAATTCTTTTGGGTACAAATTTGAGGTGAAATTATTTCCAGCATCAGTCCAAGGAGAATTCGCCGAAAATGAGCTATTGACTCAATTGGATAAAATTGAATTTGCAAAAAATAATTTTGACGCGGTCGTCATCATTCGGGGAGGAGGAGCAAAATTAGATTTAGCCGTTTTCGATAGTGAGCCACTATGTCGGCGAGTTGCTTTATTTCCACTTCCTGTACTAAGTGGCATTGGGCACGAAACGGATGAAACGATGTTGGATAAAGTTGTACATACTTCTTTGCGGACTCCAACTGCCGTTGCCGATTTTTTGCTGGATCGACTTTTGGCTTTTGAGGAAGCTATTTCCAGTGGAGTTGTTCATATTCAATTTTTAGCTCAGCAACGCATTCGCGCCCAAGAACAAGTACTCGGAAGTTTAGAACATCGGATTGCTTCGAATAGTCTCGACAAAATCCGGCGTGAAAAAATGATGTTGGATTTTATCGAGCAGCGTCTACCAAGTTTAGCCAAGCATCAACTAAAATCAGGAGAACAGTTATTAGATAATCTAGCACATCAAATTCGATTACTAAGTCCTGAATTTGCTTTGGCAAGAGGATTTAGTATCACCACACATAATGGAAAAGTTGTAATGGATTCGAAACAAGTAGAGGAAGGAAGTTTACTGCTTACCCAATTAGCTAAAGGGAATATAAGGAGTCGGGTAGAGAAAGATACATCGATTTAGATGGTGTTTATTTTTATGTATTTGAACGGTTTTTGTGAACACAAAATTTGTCGAACAAAATGGAAAAGAAAATTTCTTACGAAAAAGCTTTAGAAGAACTGCAAGGAATTGTCAGCTCTTTAGAAAATGAACAAATGGGCATGGATGAACTTGGGGAAAACGTTACACGCGCCACTCATCTTTTGAAACTTTGCCAAGAAAGATTACGCCAGACAGAAAGCACCATCAAAGATGCCTTGTCAAATTGAGCTACTGCAAAATAGGCATTCCTGAAAACACAGCATTCTATGTTAGAAGAGAAAAACCGTTTTTTAGCATAGATGATTATTGTGCTTCTGATATCTTACTACTTACAAAAGTTATTGATGTCTTGCGGCATCCCTTGCTGCAAAATCTGTAATCTTTTTGATAAACCTAGAAAAGGTTTGCAAAATCACGTAAGCTAAAATCAATATAAAATAAATAGAAGAAAATGATCCGACCTCCGAAATCCATGTCCCCGAAAAGAGATAGGCGAAAAGAGAATTCGCTGCAACGACACCTAGAAAAAGGGGGATCGTTTTTTTCCAATAACTATTAATGTCCTTTGCTACTAAGCTCAAGGCACTTGTAAGTACAATGAAAATTAATAGAAAAGCACTAGAGGTCATCCAAGAAAAGTTGGGGTTTTTGAAAAAACCTTCTCCTCCAATCATTTTTCCCAAGAGCATAAAAAGAAAGGAAATACCTACAATCCCGATAGCGATATATTTCGGATCGGTAAATTGCTCAGGAAAGGACTGTTTTTTTACATTCATAAATTAAAGTTTCAAGCAAGTATAGCAAAAAATAAGGACAAAAGAGAGCAATTTTGAAAAGTTTCTTTTAGACACCATATAGTATATACAACAAAGACCCACCAAATAATGGCAGGTCTTCATCAGTAATTTTATTTCTAGGAAAATTCTTTCAAGTGTGAATTTCTACAAAACCCAAGCTCTTTCCGAATAAACTTTCTTCGCCATTTTTAGCTTAGATTGAAGATCCTTAGGTTCGCAAGAAATTTTTAAACCAACACGATACAAACTACCTCTTTTATTCATCTCCGATTCATTCCCGTCAGCATTAATACGCGTCATTAAATTTGTCGCCAAATCTTTGCTCTTAAACGCACCAACAATAATAACATACTTTCGATGATTCTTATTGCTAAGTGTTTTATCTACATGAGCCAATTTTGCCTTGTATTCTTCTGCCGTCATTTCTTTGAATTCATCACTTCCCAAATCGTCGTCATCCTTCACTAAATCCTCTGTCAACTCTTTCAACTCATCTTCGGTAAGATTGCTAACGGAAGAATCCTCTTCCATATCATCACCGTCGTCATTATTATTCTCGGGTTTACTAAATGGGGCAATTCTATTGAAAGACAATGTTTCTCTTGGAACCATACTTGCCGTTACACTTTTATCCAAATTTGGTGGAGAACTCAACAAGCTATCTTCATCCAAAGCTAAAGCTCCTCCTGCCAAGTCGATGTTACTCAAATTGAAAAGGAAAAGGGCAACGAGGCCAAAAATTATAGCTGCTGCCGTTGCAGGAAGAAAACGTTTTACACCTTTCTTTTCAACCGAAGCAGGAACTTTTTTAACTGTAGGCGTAGTTTTCGTTGCTACTTTTGTTTTTGGAGCAACCTTCGCTGCACTAGCAGCGGCTGGCTTCGTTCGCAGGATTGGATAATATTGCAACTTAGGCAGACCAAAAGACTCGGTTCTAAAGTTCGTCGCATCAGGTAAAAACTGAAGCTTTAATTCAATATCCTTATAGAGCTTACCCACATTTGGTATCGGTAGGATTTCTTTACGCCCCAATTTCTTTTTACAATCTTTTGCATAGTCTTCCACGACCATCCTTGCTTCGTCATAACCGACAAATTCCTTCCGAGCGATGTAATTGATCAATAAACCATCATTGAGGGTGAGGTTTTGATTAAACGTTATACTTTTTGTGGGAGGATGCAAAAAACCTTGAGCATAGTCAATTGTTGCTGGTTGATAGTTGGTAATAAACCCACCAAACCCAGGGATGATTACACAATCATGCTCAAACAACAATTGGCTAATATAGGCTGCTACATCTATTTTCATTAGTTTAATACTTTGTTTAGGACAACTCCGTCCTACAATTTACGAATAATTTTTGATAATATTAAGGACCTCTTTTTGTTCACAACTAAAGGAAAAATCCTTTCGTTAGTGGCAAAGAATGACCCGCTTTGATTTTTTTCAAAAAAATCAAGCTAGCTAATCTGTTTTAACAACAGAAGGTAAAAAGTATAGATTCGCTGGGTAAGTAAAATTTGGATGGGTTATGTGATAACAAATATGGCAAGATTTTTTGAAAGATCCTATTTCAACCAAGAAAAATGTACCCTTTGCAGGTAAAAAGTTATCAACAAATGTTAGTTAAAGTCAAAAATGAACTGAATAGCAACTTCTCCCTAAAAACTCGAATGTTAATAGTTTTTCCATTTACCCATAATGTACCCATAATGTTCGCTAACCCGTTTTTTAAAACAAATCATTTAACTGAAGTGTCTTAATTTGTTGATTTATAGGTTTATACGTGGGTGTTTTGATCGAAAATGTTGATTTGTACTACAAGGTTAGGTATCACAAGCATCTCTATTCCGTTGGTTTTATCCAACAGTTCTTCCTCAAAAATGATCAAATCGCAGAAAAAGATTTTAGATAATTAGCTTTAGATTCAATACTTTGTACTAATTACTTTCTTAAAACACGAAAGTGCTTGAACGAAAACGCTCATTTTGGGAAAAGGGATTTCATCAGTTGAATGCGGGATGGACATTGCGTTTTGCCTTCAACCGATGACTAGCGATGGCATAAACACCAAAAAAATGCCTTTTTCGGTCAGTCACTACTTCGGTACCCCTTTTAGTTTAATTGTGTAAAACTTATAAGCCTTACTTTAGATGATTTTGGTTATGGAATATTAATCGAATTCAGGTTAGGTGGTGTTGTTTATTTATTTGATAGTCAATGTAAAATGGTGTTTTGCTTGTTTTTGTACTAGAAGCAAAAAGAGAAGACTTAAATGATGCTTAAGTTCTTCATCCGAATAATTGAAAGCTCAACTGCAAAAGGGAGGGAATGAGGTTGTTAAGCTATGCTCCAATGACTATAATAGAAGGAAAACAGTACGTTAGTAGAGGTATCCTTTTGGATACTTCTACTTGTCTAATTTTTTGATTTGTTGTTTGTTAGGGGCGTTCTGTTTCTTGAGTTTTATAAGGTGTTTTGAAGGTCTCAATCCTCAAAATCCAAATTCAACTTCGCCCCCGATAATTCACTCAAAGCATGATGATCGCCCATTTTTCTAGCCACAGTCATGCCCTTTTCATAAGTTTGCAAAGCCAAATCACGCTCCTCCAAATGCTCATAAAGTTTAGCCAAGTGGTAGTAAGTACCCACATAATCAGGCTCTACCGCCACAATTTTAAGGTAATACTCTAAAGCCAACGCATCAACCCCTAGCCCTTCATACTCCTTGGCTATTGCAAAAAGAATAAAAGAATCATTAGGGCTCTCCTCTAAGAACGCCTTTAATTGAATCAGTCTTGGAGATGTTTCACTCATAATTTTCCATTTAAATTAATACCTCAAAATCATTATATCCATGACAAAATAAGCACACCGTTATACTGTTCTGTACACACAACACAATAAAATAAAATAGTTTTTTGTATAAAAAGAGTAAGCTAAAAACTTGGTAAGTAAATCTTCATCTAGCAACAAGCGGCACTTGTCTTTTAAGTAAAGACGGTAACTCCCAATAGCTATCGCAGATAATTCCTAATTCCATGTCGTTTATTTAAGGAATTTAGTCGTGCTTTCGCCCATTTCGTCCAAATATACTCTTAAAAAGGTCGAAGACCTCCTTACATGCCCTTTCTCGTCATTTTCATTACGTCAAAACTTATGTGCCTTATATGTTAAAAAATCTCCGTAACGGCAACTCCTAACTCCTAACTCCTAACTCTTAACTCCTAACTATCATTCATAGTTTTCAAGCTCAAATTTCTCCTTCCTGCGTACCTCGATAGATTGAATATCCTCAGGTGCAAGAACACTATAGCGAGCGTTAAGAATAGCATCCAATTCCTTATGGACATTAGCTAAAGAATTGTCTTGTCCATCAATCTTTTCCGCTTTTAGAATATCCTGAACCAAGCGTTCTTTACACTCCAGTATTTCTTTTTCAAACAATTTACTCTTAGAAAGTACTTCACTCATTTCTAGCAATAATTGATTGTGAAAGCCCTGCCCAAGCAAACTATTCCCACCATAATCCCATGTTTGTAAAAAGTATACAGCAAAAGGATCCTCAACACCTCCACCATTATATTCATTAGCATAAAGATGACGAGCCAAAAGC
Source organism: Saprospiraceae bacterium (assembly GCA_020631545.1). GTDB lineage: Bacteria > Bacteroidota > Bacteroidia > Chitinophagales > Saprospiraceae > JAHDHB01. Next base: position 8,822 of record JAHDHB010000111.1, read on the forward strand.
ACGAAATCATCATCCGCTGTGCCCGTAGTGCGTTTAGCAGGAGCAGCCAAGTCATTAAAATCAATAAAAGAAGCAAAAGTCGTACCCTCTGCCACAATAGACACCTCAAGGCCCGTAATTCCAGCACCAATCCAAGAAAGACGATTCTCCAAAGGATCACGATTCTCCAGCGCCAAATCAATTTCCTCCCCAAGTTCTTGAAGCTTTCGATAAGCCGTATAAAAATCCCGTTCCGTTTTCGCATCCTCAAAGGCGTGATTAGAATTCACAATTTTACCTTTTACGGTCGGGCCAAGTAGCGTTTTATATCTGGGGTAAAGCAATTTTTTCGCTAAATCAGGGTAAGCCCTATCATCAAAAATCACTCCACCAGAAAATACCCAGCCTTCTTGACCGTTTACCTTCACTTTTAGCCAAGGCTCGTCATAAGCAAAACCTCGTAAAGTAACTTTTGTAAGATCTTTACTTACTTCGCCCAAATATTCCAAATCAGCACCTTCTTTTACCCTAGTAAGTTCCTTTCCCTTTAAATCTGGTGTAGCTCGAACCTTAAAATCATCTACCGCTGCTTTAAAAAACGGTAAATTATTTTCTCGTCTAATTTGTTCGAACTTAGCCCAAAAGTCAGTATCACTAGGAGTTGTTTCGTCTTCTCCAACAGTTGTTTCGTCTTGAATTTCAATTGCCGCTGGTGTCTCTGCTTCTACTTCAGAAGCTTGATTTCCTTGACAAGCTAAGCATATAAAAGGTAGGATTAAAAGGAATAGTTCTTTTTTCATAAATTATTAGGGTGAAATGCTCGCGGAGGACTACTTCACTTTCCGCGAGCTGTACTAGTAAAACACAACCTGAGTTCGCAAACAATCGCTATTGCCTCGAACCTGCGCAAACAAATATAGCTAAACGAAATAATTCTAAAGTAATATAAAGCGATAAAAAAAATAAATTCTAACTGCAACTCAAGATGTTCACCGATTCCTAGCCTTGCAAAACAGGCTGATCCTTCTTGTTCTTCAAAAAATACTCGAAAAATTCCTGCTAATTACTTACCTTTGCACTTGATTTTCCGAGAAGTATTGAAATCTTTCATAAATTTTAAGCGATACAACATGAAATTACTGGTTTGTGTCAGTAAAACACCCGATACCACCACCAAAATTTCCTTTACAGATGGAAATACCACCTTCAATACACAAGGCGTTCAGTATATTATGAACCCTTATGATGAATGGTATGCCCTAGTGCGCGCACTAGAACTGAAGGAACAGGCAGGAGGTACGGTGACACTTATTAATGTTGGCCCAAAAGCCAACGATACGGTTATCCGAAAAGGTTTAGCCATTGGAGCAGATAATGCAGTAAGGGTTGATATAGAACCTGCTAGTGCTTTTGCAACAGCTAAACAAATTGCTGAACATGCGAAAGCCGAGAACTACGATGCCGTTTTCTTAGGCAAAGAAACAATTGATTATAATGGTGCAGAAGTTGGAGCGATGATCGCTGAAATGTTAGATGTACCTTTTATTTCTTTTGCAACAAACATGACTGTAGAAGGAAATACCGCTACCATCTCTAGAGATATTGAAGGTGGAAGTGAAGTCCTTGAAGTCGCTACTCCTTTCGTTGTTAGCGCAGCTAAAGGGCTTGCAGAACAACGCATCCCAAATATGCGTGGCATCATGACGGCTAAACGCAAGCCGCTTAAGGTGGTTCCTCCTGTAGATGTACCTGATTTAGTTAGTGTTAAAGGATATGAACTGCCTGCTGAAAAATCGGAGTGTAAGTACATTGATCCCGAAAATATGGACGAATTAGTCAATTTGTTGCATAGTGAAGCTAAGGTTATCTAAAATCACAAATAGAGGATTAACAGGTAGTTGGCAAAACAGCCACCCATCTTGAATTTTTTTCTATTTGATTAATAATTGAATAATGGCAATATTAGTATATGCTTCAAGTGCCGAGGGGAAACTCAAAAAAGGTGCTTTAGAAGCAGTAACTTATGGATATAAAACGGCTCAAATCCTAGGCACAGAAGCCTACGCTGTAGTTTTGGGCGATGTAGAAGATGCAGGGCAATTGGGGAAATACGGTGCAACTAAAGTCTATCAGGTTGCTGATGCATCTTTAAATGACTTTGACGGTCAGGTCGTTGCTGCTGTCGTCGCTGATGCGGCAAAAGCTTTAAACGCTGATGTCATCGTTACTTCAAATGATTCCGCAGGCAAAACAGTCGTAGGCCGCTTAGCCGCTCGACTTAATGCGGGATGCTTATCAGGTGTCAATAGCTTACCAACTACCGATGGAGGTTTTTTCGTTAAGAAAAACGTATTCTCTGGTAAAGCTGTAGCAGAGTTTGAGCTAAAGTCCGCTACCAAAGTCCTTTCTGTAATGGGGAATACCTTTCCTCCAGAGGAAGTCGCGAGTAGTGTTTCTGTAGAAAGCCTCAGTGTAGAAGTTCCGGCAAGCAGAATTAAAGTGAAGGCGGTGGAAACCGTAAAAGGTACGGTACCTCTTCCAGAAGCGGAGCTTGTTGTTTCTGCTGGTCGAGGAATGAAAGGCCCTGAAAACTGGGGTATTATTGACGAACTTGCAGGCTTATTAGAAGCAACTACGGCTTGTTCTCGACCAGTAGCGGATATTGGTTGGAGACCTCACCACGAACATGTTGGCCAGACAGGTGTCGCTATACGTCCTAATCTTTACATAGCTATTGGTATCTCAGGAGCTATTCAGCATTTAGCTGGAGTCAACCAGAGTAAGACCATTGTAGTTATCAATAAAGATCCAGAAGCACCTTTCTTCAAAGCGGCTGACTATGGTATCGTTGGAGATTTGTTTGACGTAGTTCCTCGTTTGAATGCGGCGCTAAAAAAATTCAAAGGATAGATAGTTCTTCACGTTTATTAGCAGATGTGAAAAATACATTGAAAAAAGAGGTTTAGTACAGAACCACTAGACCTCTTCTTTCTATTTTGCTCTTAAAGCAATGCGACAATTTTCCTCAAAACTTTTAGAGTATGAAAACGCAAGTCTTATTGTTTTTATGCAACAAATCTTTTTTTTTGCCGTTTTCCAAGAAAAGATACCTATATTAAGAAAATGTCGTTTTCCCAAAAGGAATTTCAATGAGGTTGAGGTTTCCTAGTGGTTCTTTTGAACAGTACCACTAGTGGTGTAGTTTTTTACTAGACACGGCACTCGCTGATAAATTTATACGCTATTACAAATATGAAAAAAATTGAGCTAGAAATTGTTGCCTTATCGCATAGTGTAACCGCTTCTCCGAATTATGCTGTGGTATTAGGAGAGCATGAAGGAGCTAGGCGCTTACCCATCGTCATTGGAGGTGCGGAAGCACAAGCTATTGCTGTTGCGATGGAACGTTTGAATCCTAGCAGACCCCTGACGCATGATCTCATGAAAAACATCCTTGAAAAATTCAATATTGAATTAAAGGAAGTTTTGATTAATAACCTTTTAGACGGCATTTTTTATGCTCGACTAATTTGTATTAAAGATGGAGAATTGATTGAAATTGATTCTCGTACTTCGGATGCTTTAGCTCTTGCTGTTCGATTTGACAGCCCCATTTATACCTATGAATTTATTCTTGACGCTGCGGGCGTTTTATTAGAAGATGGGGATGCTCCACAAGAACAGGAAGAAGAAGAGGAAAAAAAGACTAGACGATCTTCTGGACGCAAACGCTCCAAGAAGAAAAAGGGGTATGATGATTATACCTTAGAAGAACTCAAAAAGAAATTAGATGAAGTCCTTGCTGCGGAGGATTACGAAAAAGCAGCAAAAATCCGCGACGAACTGAATAATCGAAAGGAGTAAGCGGATTTGTAATTTAAGAGGTTCTCATCTTGTAGGGCAAGAACTAGATAAGCAGTGTAAGGCATTCGTCGCATGCACGGCAGTTTTTTCAGGTTCATACACCTATTTTTATAAAGATAAACTATAACGCGAAGGTTTACTAAAAATTATGTTTGGTAAACCTTTCTTCTTTTTAAATCAATCGAAGAAAGTTTTATTTGATTAAAAATTATTCCATGTAGTGCGGTATCTCCGCATAAAATGCTTGAAATATGCAACTGATTGATGGTAAGGAATTAGCCCAGAAGATTAAAACAGAAATCGCAGATGAAGTACGAAGGATAAAAGCAGAAGGAGGAAAGACGCCTCATCTCGCTGCTGTACTCGTTGGGGATGATACAGCAAGTGCTACTTATGTCCGTAGTAAAGTTCGTTCCTGTGACCAATGCGGTTTCGAATCAACATTGATTAGAAAAGATGCGAATATTACGGAAGAAAAACTACTAGCTATCATTGAAGATCTTAATCAAGATCCTGATATTGATGGTTTCATTGTTCAACTTCCTTTGCCTAAGCATATTGATGAGGAAAAAATCACCCTAGCCATTGCACCTAAAAAAGATGTAGATGGTTTTCATCCTACCAATGTAGGACGCATGGCATTAGGGCTACCAAGCTACCTTCCCGCTACCCCTTTTGGTATCCTTCAAATGCTGGATCGTTATGGTATTGATACTTCAGGAAAACATTGCGTCGTGGTAGGTCGAAGTAATATCGTTGGCACGCCCATGAGTATCTTGCTTTCTCGAAAAGCTAAGGTTGGAAATTGTACCGTAACATTAACGCACAGTCGTACAAAAGATTTAGGAGCCGAAACCCGCCGTGCGGATATTATTATTGCTGCCATAGGCAAAGCTAATTTTCTCACCGCAGATATGGTAAAAGAAGGTGCCGTAGTCATTGATGTTGGAATCAATAGGGTAGAGGATGCTTCCAAAAAAAGAGGATATCGCCTAGCAGGAGATGTTG
>JAHDHB010000112.1:0-8297 GCA_020631545.1 Saprospiraceae bacterium
CAACATATTCGCGATAAGGAAGAACTCAAGGAAGAAAATGAAGAACTTAAAGGTGGATTAAAAGAACGGGATAGAAAGCTCAAAGAAAGAGATGAAAAACTCAAGGAAAGAGATGAAAAGCTCAAGGAACAGAATCGATTAATTGAAGAATTGAAAAGACAATTGAAAGATAAAGAATAGACAAAATCCTTCATAACGAATATGGTATATGATGTATATCGAGAAAACGTTAGATAAAGCTCGATAGTTAAATTAGACTTCTAGCAAGTTTTCTAACTATTACAAAAAATTTAAAAAATGGCCATTTTTTTGAAAAAAGGCTATAATATTTTTAGATTTGTAGCGTAAAACATCATTTTAAGCCTTAAAAAAATAATGCATGAAGCATATAACTATTACTTTCCTGCTCTTCTTTTCACTGAATCTTTATGGACAAAATTTTAACACATATGAACTCCTAACCAATCAAGGAGAACTCCCTAAAGAGTTTACAACACCTTCCTCCGTCAAATATCAAAAACAAATTGAGGCTGAAATTGACAAAGAGAGTAAAAAACGTACTAAAAAAGATCAAAAACAGTTCTACCTACAGAGCAACTTCTCCATTGATAAAATGTTGAGAAGCGGCAAGGTACTGTACAATGATCCCATCTCGAGCTACATCAGTGAAGTCGCTCAGTTGGTCTTAAAAAATGAAAATGAAATTCAGGCTAAAGACCTAAAATTCTATACAGTACGCTCTTCCATAGTCAATGCTTTTGCAACCAACAACGGAGAAGTTTTTGTCACACTTGGATTATTAGCAAAATTAGAGAATGAGGCACAATTAGCCTTTATCCTCAGCCATGAGATTTCACACGTCCAAAAAGAACACGTCTTAAACTTCTATATGGAAGCGCAAGATATAAACCGTAATATAGGCAAACGTGGCATCTTTAGACAAACTTCTTTTGATGATGCTTTATTGGCTAAAAGTAATTATTCTAAAGATATTGAAATTGAAGCCGATCATGTTGGTCTTACGCGGTTCCAACGTTCCCCCTACAGCTTGGAAGCACTGGGCAATGTTTTTGACGTTTTGCGGTATGCCAACCATCCTTATGCCAATATTCCTTTTGAGCAGTCTTTTTTAGAAAGCGAGCATTTACGTTTGCCTGAGGATTATTTTCTAAAAGAAATCAATCCTATACTCCCTCCTGAAGAAGGTGAAGAGGAAAACAGCACACATCCTAGCCTAGAATGGAGAGAAAAAGCGATGAAGGAACACATAGAAGGAAAACCTAATGCAGGTAAACAGGAGTATTTAATTCCTAAAGCTAGATTCGAGAATATACGCAAAACCGCTCGTTTTGAATTGGCTCATCTTTACCTCCATTATCAGCAATATCAACGCGCTATTTATCAAGCTTTTCTCTTAAAACAGGACGATAAAAACAGCCTTTTTTTGGATAAAGTTATTGCCAAAGCCTTATACGGTCTTAGTAAATTTCGAAACGACGAAAAAAATAAAACCTACAAGGTAGAAGAAATCCAAGGAGAAATTCAACAAGTTTACAACTTAACAGAGAAACTCACTGATAAAGAACTGAATGTTCTAGCTTTACATTATATATGGACAGCTTCTCAGAAATATCCTAATGACGAAGAATTATCGGATATTCGCAAAGATTGTTTCGAAGAACTCGCTAGGTATCATTGCGAAGACAAAGACTATTTTTCCTCTACACCTAGTAGTCAAAAAGGAAATCAAAAGAAAGAAGAAAACAAGGACACTTCTTTAGAGGCTTATAAAAAAGGTGGCGATGATTATGATGACAAGTTCTCTTTTGCAAAATATGCCTTCGTCGATTTATTGAAGGATTCTTCTTTTGTGAATGCTTTTGATGAAAGCCTTGCTTTTCGCAAAAAGATGGTGAAACGAGATAAATATTACGACACAAAAGAAGGGCTCAGAGAGCTTAACAAGTACAACAAGCGTATTCGCAAAAAAGGCTATCGTTTAGGTATTGATAAAGTCGTCGTCGTCGATCCTTTTTACCTAAAATTGGATTTACGTAAAGACAATGTTGTGCAGTACGAAAGGACGGAAAAATCTCAAGAAGAGTTTGTAGAGTTATTAGAGAAAAATGGAAAAGCAGCTGGCTTAGACCTCCAGATCTTGGATAAACACGCACTTAAAAAAGATGGCATAGAGGAATTTAACGATATCACGCTATTAAATGATTGGTTCTCAGAGCAAACCTCCTTTGATGGTTTTTTGATGGCTGGTACTCAACAAGAAGCGATTAATAACTTGGCCAAAAAGTATGGTACGGATTATTTTGTTTGGACAGGAACCATTTCCGTAAGGGAGTCCAATTATAAGGCTAAACTCATGTTATTAACAAGTATCGTTTACCCCATTTTTCTTCCTTTTACCATTTATTCTCTTGTAAAAGGTTCCCATGATATGCTTTATTTTAATGTGCTCTATGATGTATCCTCTGGTCGGTATTCCACCATCAAGTTTGAATACCTGAAGAAATCAGATTCCAATAGCATCTTAAATGCACAAATCGGTGATGCTTTTCACCAAATTACATCCCAAAGCAAAAACAAAAAATAATGAACACTCTACTAAAAATATTCAGCACCATTTCGGCTGTCATTTTATTTTGTTCTACCAGTTTTGCCCAACCTGGCTATGTAGGAAAAAAATTCTTTGCAGAATACAATTTTGGTTATTTCCTTGAATTCGAACCGGTTGAATCCATAATTAGAACTTCTGATAATGAGGGAATTCGCCACCTTATTCGTCATAACATCGCTTTAAATTATGTCGTAGGAAGAAAAACATCTCTTTTCTTTAGTACCGACATCTATGGCGCTAATCTAAACATTGTCCAAGGCTATGACTTTCCCCATGTTTTGGGAGGAGAAATTTTTCGCCAAATCGATGTACTCTATAAGCCTAAATTCAAAGCCTTTGGAGTTGGAGCTAGTTTCCACCCACGAAGAGCTCGGTATGCTATTGCGCCGCTAGGTATTCATTTTAACCTAGGCATGAAATACGTCACTAGTAGAGCAAAACCTGTAGAATTTTTAGAAGAATTAGATAATAGTATACCGCAAAACATCACCCCTAATGATGTTGGGGCAGCGGTTTATAATTCGTCTCACCTAATCGCTTTGGTAGAGCTTGAAAATCGACACATTTGGTACGACCGCATTCTATTTTCCTACGGCATCAGCTTCGGACTTGACCTGATTCGGAAAAATTATAGCGATAATTATATCAATTCGTGGGAGGAAAGTGAGCCTGAAACTGTTCTGATAAAAAATGAACAAACCTACAAGCGTTTTGTCCAAAAAAATGTACGCAATTCAAACCGTTTAATGATTTATATGGGGCTTGGGTTCTTGCTTTTTTGAGTGTTATTGCGTATAACAACCAACCGGACTTTCAGCATGAATTAATTGATAATAAAGGAATTAGTTATTCTTCTTTGGGCAGCTAATCCCGCTATCCGTTTAAATTCGGCACTGTTTCAGGTGGTTCAGCATAAGGATGTGGCCGTCTTCCTAAACGTCAGCCAGCCACACCCTTTGCTTCACACACCTTCACCAGCACCTCATTCCACTCCTATCGGGGCTGCAACTCCCTGATAAACAGAAATTAGAGCTAGGGGCTAAAACACAAATAGCAGTGCCACTAACCAAATAGGAAACGGGAAAAGGTCTTCATTTTTTGTGAGCAGCCGCTCTAAAAAGCTATAAAAGATTCAAGATAGGTTTATCTATTTCTCCTTGCGGTCGAACTTAAGTTATAGAGCCAAGGACCTATTGCAGCAAGCCGCAAAGCTATCGGCAATTGACTATTTGTTGTTGGAAGACTCTGCATATACTTGAAATAGTTTAGGCAACGCTAAAGGTTTCTGCTAAAATAACAATTTAACAATTTTCATCTATTTGTTTTTTTTAGCAAAGTTTTAGGGCTATGTAAAACATCACGGCAGAGCCGCAGTCAGGAGGTATCCGCGATAGCTATCGGGAGTTGCCGTCAGTACTAAAATACAAGCGAAACCCACTACCAAGTAAACCCTTATTTATCAATAAATTAACCTTGCGCCAAAATAAAAACTTTGTACAAAAAACAAACTTTCGGCGTTGTATGTACATTGAAAAGAAAAAGGGCTTTATTTCCAATTGGAAAATAAAACCCTTTTTCTTTTTATCAAAATAGAGGTGATGTTATTTCTTAATCACCTTAATGGTTTGCTGTTCTCGGTTGCTAAAGATCGTGATAAAGTATACACCACTAGAGAGTTGATGCATATCCATCTGGTATTGATTGATACCAGCATCAGCATTCGTAGTGATAGTCTTCAGTTCACGGCCAATAACATCCGTCAAGGTAAATTCAATGACACCTGATTTTGGTACGTAGTATTGAATGTTCGCTTCACTAAAAACAGGATTTGGGTTTATCGTATGTATCCCAAAAGTAGTCTTGCTTCTGATGAGTAGAATCACAGGACTATATGAAAACGCTCCGTCTTCGTCTACCATTTTTAAACGGTAATACATTTGACTATTCAACGATTCATCAAAGAAGCTATACTCTGTACTAGTGCTTGGACTTCCTTGTGCAAAGACTTGGCCTGTAGTTTCAAAACGACTTCCATCATTAGAACTTTCTACTTGGAAGTAGATCGTGTTGATTTCAGATAAGGTCGTCCAAGATAGTAGATTTCCATTTTCCTGACTTTCACCATCAAATTTCGCTAACTCAACAGGTAAGGGACCTGGATTGACAGGACAATTGGTACAAGGAGGGCCTGAACCACCACCACCACCAGAGAAGGTTCCAATGGTCATTTCTGCATAACTACCTGCATTAGCACCATCGGTTCCATAGCCTCCAGCAAAAGCTCCAGGAAATAACTCAATACCTGTAGCACTCACATCAGCTACTGTTGAATGGCCATTATCTGGATTAGGATCATTAGTTCCGTGTACAACGTAGAAAATTAAATTGCCGTGGTTGGTAGCGAAAGTACTTCCTGTAGCTGCACCAACAACATCATCTTTATCCGTTTCTGTATAATAGAAGCGGACATCTACAGGCGTCGTAGGCTGCATAACAGGCGTCAAATCCCAGTATCGATCCATGACATACCATCCATTAGGATTACTTACATAAGGTGCTGCGGATAAGTCGATACTTCCTGCACCAGTTTCTACCTCAACGCTAAACCCTGGATCTCCAATGCTACCAATCACATTTCCATTTTTCTTAACGGAAAGTAGTAAAATGTCATCTAGTACATCGGCAGGAGTACCATTGTCATACTTATAATGTGTCCATCCCGCATTGTCCGTACATTCCAAATTCGCTGTGTATAAGCCACCATTTTGTGGAGCTATAGCAGTCGGCACAGAACATACACCAGAGCAATCTGTAATTGCGGTATTCGTAGCACCTGCTTCAAGAACAATATCTGTAGGATCATTGCTGTAGTTGGTCACTAATAAAACAAAAACATCACCAGCAGCTACACCAGCAGCGGTAATACTTCCTGTACTCGCTGTCGTATAATCACATGCAATTTGATTTGCCGTAGTGTATGTTCCACAAGCTCCTTGAGCTGTAGCAAAATCAGGATAAGGCCCCCACATCATCCAGTCAATATCTAGGTTATTCGAGTTCGATAAGTCGATAACCAAATCACCTGCTCCTGAAATTTCGATATAATGCCAAGCAGGATTAGGACTATTTGTCAGACAGTCATAATCATTTGAAGGATCAGTTACATCAGCATTTCCAGAATTTACACCACCAGGAAAAATAATCGGCTGATCAATGCAAAATTTCGTAAAATCTAAAGCATCAGAGCAAGAAGCTGGAGGTGGAGGCGTGGTAATGCATATATCGAACGTAGCATTTCCATAAGCAGTTCCCCCCCATTGAAACACTCTTAAGTAATAGGTATTACCAGGAATATAAGAACTGTAAGAACTGTTATTCGGATCACTACAGTACTCACTAACCAAGGTGCCACAATCACTGCTAAACACCTCATGCCCTAGATCCGTACTACTAAGAGAAGCAATATTGGAAAGATCGATGACATGTGTAGAAGCCGTAGCTTCAAAAGCGTACCAAACATCGTCATTGGCTGTACCTGTACAGTTGGCTACACCAGAATCTGTTGCGCTTGTATTACCACTAGGAGTAGGAATTCCACAAGCGATACCATTAACGGGCAAGGTTATAGCACCTACACAATCATCATTGGCAGGAGGAGGTGGAGGGGAAACAACGCAAACGTCAAAAGTAGACGTTTGGCCTGAAGTAGCGGTATAAGTGTAGACTTGAATATAATAAGTCATCCCTATGGTCAAACCAGAAACAGTAAGACCAGAATTTGTATCGGTGCAACCTTCATTCACTAAACCACCACCACAAGAACCCGAAAATACACCATAAGCCATATCTGTAGTCGAACCAGCGAGGTTGGTAAAATCAATGACATGTGATGTATTTGTTGCTTCAAAGCTATACCATACGTCATCATCTTCCGTCCCTACACAAGTTGTAGATTCTCCGGAAGGGGTCGCAGCTTCAACGGTACCCGCCGTAGTCCCCAAACAAACCCCATCTGCTGCTGCTGTTAAGCTAATGGCGTTGGCGCAATCATCATTTGCTGGAGGTGTAGCAGGAATCGCACAAGTTACGCTAAGGTCGAAGGTGCCTGTAGTCGTACCTGTACCCGACCAATGACCGACATAAATATAATAGTCCGTACCACTACTAGCGAAAAAAGTAGTAGACTCAGGATTTCCACTATCGGTACAAGAAACATTCGTAAAGGCAGCACAATCAGCACTACTCGATACAGAAATTTCACTATCAAAAGTAGCATCAGCCGTAACCGTTACATCCATGTCATTTCCTGAAAAGGTATACCATATACCAACGCCCATTGTACAACCTGTAGCATCTCCGTTATCCGTAGAGGCTACGGTGGACTCCCCCACTAAATTATCACCACAAGCTAGAGTTGTAGCATTGGCACAATCATCATTTGCTGGAGGAGTAGCAGGCGGCGCACAAGTTAGGCTAAGATCGAAAGTTCCTGTAGTCGTACCTGTACCCGACCAATGACCGACATAGATATAGTATTTTAAGCCACTAGCAGCATAAAAGGTAGTCGTTTCAGGATTTCCACTATCTCTACAAGATACATTTGTAAAGGCAGCACAATCAGCACTACTCGACACAGAAATTTCACTGTCAAAAGTAGCATCGACAACAACGGTTACGTCCATGTCATTTCCAGTGAACGTGTACCAAACACCTACCCCCATTGCACAACCTGCAGCATCTCCATTATCCGTAGATAAAACGGTGGTTTCTCCTATTAGGTTATCACCACAAGCTAGCGTTGTGGCATTAGCACAATCATCATTTGCCGGCGGCATAGGAGGAGTAGTTACGGTAGCATCTAAGCAAAAGGTTGCACTTTGAGGCGTTGGATAAGTAGAAATGTGTATGTAATGCAATCCTGGGTTTAAAGCATCGGAAGTAAATGATTCATTTCCTGAACTACTAGTAGAACTACCAGCACATGTTCCTCCTCCTGCCTCAGGGCAGCCCTCACTGATGGAGATTCCTGTCCATGAACCAGCAGAAGTAAGATCGAGTTGTAGGGCTTCGCCTCCAGTCGCGTTATAGACGAATAAGTAATCGTCACCTCCGTCATAACTGCCAAGGCAGCTATTATCATCAAAGGTATCGCCTCCTGTACTGGTGTCTCCACACTGCTGCGTACCAGGGGTAAGCATTACAGCCGAAGCACAACTCCCCTGTGCATGAAGTTCACTCGATAGGAAGTGAAATGTAAGAAAAATAAGTAGGCATGTAAATTTTCGGATCATAATGTCTAGGTTTTATGCACAAAAAATGGATTTAATATCCTTTACATTTTTAATAGAGAATACCAAAGATGTAAAGTTTTATTAATGAGATCACTTTTTTGGAGGTTTTGTGACTTTAATAAAAGTACAAAAAGTGTAGTAATTATTCAAAAAAACAACCCATAGAGACAATAATTGTTACAATTTTTCATCTTAAATACTTAATTGAAACGTTTCTTATCCTATGAATCACCATTTTTTATATCTTCTGCTCCTACGCTAGATTTAGAGCAGAAGATTGGCAAAATAGACGCTCACCCAAACCCAATCATAATCAGAGAATTTAACGACTCAACCAGTAAGCATGTATCACCACTTTTGAGGGCAAAGAACAAGAC
>JAHDHB010000112.1:8397-13620 GCA_020631545.1 Saprospiraceae bacterium
AACAAGACAAGCCTAACCACACTCAACTATTTATTTTTGAATGAATTAATCTATTGTCCAATTAAAAGGTTTGCGCAAAAAACAAACTTTCGGCGTTGTGTGTATAGGGCAATTTAGTACCCTATACAATCCAATAAACTTAGGCAAAGTTTATTGGATTGTATAAAAAACACTTAGATATCAGCCAGATAATAAAAGAATATTATAGAGAAGGAAATAAAGTGCGCTCAAGGTTTATGTTTTTTTTCAACAAGGACTAAAATAATTGCAACATTTCTAAAAAAACGAAGTAAGATATAGATGAAGGAACGAGCATCGAACTAAGTTCTATAATCGTTCAAAATCAATTCATACACACCATAAGATTTACTCAAGTATGAAAACTCAAACAACACTCTACTTTTTTAGTGCATATGGACTTTCCAAAAACTCATTTCAAAAAATAAAAAAACGGAAGGAGATTTATTCTCTACCTAATTTATTCTCCACATAATTCAAGCATACAGCTAAATAGTGTTTGTACTCTACAAACATCTAACTTCTAGCAAAAGATACTAGACCGTTAAAAGAATTCTTCTATTTGACTTTAGTTAAATATGACGCTGACTTCTTATTATCTAAACCATTGGTTTTAGGAATGGAGAACATCTCCATATAGCTAAAGGACTAACCAAATCATTTAGATAAAAATAGAACATAGGGAACCTTGTTTTATAACAACCAGATGATTACAACAATAAAATTGCCTTTTTATGCAACGCTTCGTTTTGCAGATTCTGTGAAAGAATTCATTCCTTAGTTTCTTATGAATTCTATTCTAAAGATGGCTTGACCTAAGACTTAATGATGAACTTACCAAAATTGGTTATCAAGTCATTATAAAATCATCGTTCCATATAGCTTTGCTAATGTAAAGAAAAATAAAACACGACATTATGTTTTCCAATAATTGTATTTTCAATGTTCTAAAAAAAGCAACGGTAATACTATTCTTCTTGTTTATCCAAATTATATCAATTTTTGGACAAACCAATGAAACCATGTTTGCAGGAGCATATATCATTGATATGGGAGTTAGCCCACAAACAGAAGATAACGCGCTGAAACCCTATGGCTTAATTTATGAACTTGCCAAAGAACATCTTGTTCCTATAAAATGGGTTATTAGTAATTCTAAAGCCCAAGGCGGAGTTGATTTTACCTACAATGGCTCCGCTTATGGAGGAGGCCCATTTGTTATCCCTACCGAATACCGTACGACGGCTGTAGATGCGGTTATTGCTGCTTGGGAAAGTGAAGGAGTTGTAGGCGTAACCACTACTTCCGATATTGTAGTGCCTGTATACCGTACCATCGACTATTATATGATTTGGACATTGGACCAACAAAATGGAGATATAGCAGAAGATTACTTAAAAAACGCTGGAATCCCACAGGATGCCTATAACTGGGTAGAACCACAAGATCTAACCTGTTGCAATGACCTTTACGTTATGCCCCATGCAGATCCTTCTTGGGATACACACAGCAATTTATTCTTTTGGAATGATGATGTGGCGAATGGCGGATGTGATGGTGCGATTTGGGCTGCTTGCAGAGCCGTAAGTGCCTTAGAAAATTCATTCAACGATACGAATCCTTCTCAGCAAATGAATTTCCTATCTGAAAAAATAGGAACAGCTTCTGGAGGAGGGGATTATGCTGATAATTCTCTTATCCTATGGGATGATCATGATGATGGGACTATCCCTTATAGTTATGCCTTTCCTAACCATCCTGTAATGCAATTTCTAGGAGGTATTGATGAAGCAACAGAAAATGGCGCAGAGCAAGTCTATATTCCACACATGCAATGGCGTCCAGAAACTAAAATTGGGGCATGGGATATAGACCATCCTGATATTTCATTGGCTAGCCAACAAGCTGCTATCATCGCTTTTGGGGCTGCTTTTGGAGATAATGAACGAGGAAAAGTTATGTATGAAGCAGGCCATAATCACAATAAAGATAATGATCCCCAGAATATCGCTGCTCAACGTGCTTTCCTCAATTTCAGTTTTTGGGCAGCTGCCGATAAAGCGATCAAAATAACCACGAATGTAGCAGGAACAACAACTTTGAACAGCACAACACCTGTTTCCGCTATTGCTACAGGAGGCTCTGGTAATTTTGTCTTCGAGTGGAGTGCTTCGTGTCCAGGTACATTTGACAATCCTTTTTCAGCTTCCACAACCTTCACACCCACAGTTGCAGGCAATTGCGTAATTACTTGTAGAGTAACGGATATTTGTGGGCGTACTTCTTTCGCCTCCGTTCCCACTAATATAGTAGCGACACCTCAGCCTCCTACCGCAAGCGATGATACAGGGTCAACGAGGGAATGTGGGCCAGTTACAGTGGATGTTTTGGCTAATGATAATGATCCTGAAGGAGAAAACTTGTCCATTACTCTAATCAATAATGGCACAAATGGAACGTTTTTAAACCTAGGAACAGGGTCTATTCTATATACTCCAAACACTGGTTTCTCAGGTACCGATATGGTCACCTATGAAGTGTGTGATCCAACTGCATTATGTACGACGGCTACCCTTACCATTACTGTAATTGCGAATACCGCTCCTTCTGCTGTAGACGACGCGATAAGTGTTTTAGTGGATTCTCCTCAGGATATCAATGTTTTGACTAATGATAGCGATCCAGAGGGAGGAATGCTTTCTATTACTATCTTGACTCAACCTGATGATGGCACCGTCGCTATTGTCAATGGGCAAATCCTCTTCCAACCTGATCTTGGCTATGTAGGGCCAACCTCATTTACGTATGAAGCTTGTGATGATGCTTGTACGCCACTTTGTTCCCCTGCTACGGTAACTGTAGATGTAGGGTGCAACCCTATTCCAGGGCAAAATGATATTATAGGAACGGTCTATTTAGATGAAAATGCCAATTTGAATATGGATAGCCCTGAGGATGGCTATGGGGGAATTACGGTTAATCTATATGCTGATGAAAATAATGATGGACTCCTTGATGTTGGTGATACCTTCCTTGAATCTCAAGTAACGAACAGTGAAGGAACGTATACTTTTACGACCACAACCACGCCTAATACTACTCCAACGGGGCCAGGATCAAGTTGGACTTCAGGCAAAAAGCTTAGCTTTATTAATGTTAGTCAAACTGAAAATTTATTGAATTTCCCTGTTTTGGTCAAATTGAATGCAAACCGTATCGATTATTCGCTTACGCAAGATAATGGGGAAGACCTTCGTTTTTACGATTCAGATGGCACTACCCTACTAGCTCATGAAATTGAATCTTGGGATGAAACAGGGGATTCTTATGTATGGGTAAGTGTTCCTCAAATAGATGGGGCTTCGAACACGGATCACATTTGGATGTATTATGATAACCCTGCTGCTCCTGATGGGCAGAATGCCTCCAATGTATGGAATTCTAACTTTGCAGGCGTTTGGCATTTAGACGAAACTGTTGGAAATCATATCGATGTTTCACCAAATGGGAATACGGGCTTACTTCCTGTACCTATGGATCAAAATGCGACAGGCCAAGTCAATGGCGCTAACCTCTTTGATGGCATAGACGATTGGATTGATGCTTCAAACAATGGGTTTTCTGCTCAAAATCCGATCACTTTGGGTCTGCCAACTCAAGATATTACGCTAGAAGGATGGGTTTCCGTTAATTCATTTGTTGAATATGCAGGCATTGTTGGTTTTTTACAAGACAATGGTACGATTGAACATGGATGGGTATTAACAACAGGCGCCAATAATAATATTAGTTTTGGCATGAGAGGAGCTAATACAACTGTCATGACTTATCTTTGGACACCTCCAAATACCGTAACTGCCAACACTCAAACCTACGTAACAGCCACTTATGATGGTACTACTATGCGTATTTATCTTAATGGAGATGAATATACTTCTTCCATCGAACAATCAGGCAGTATTGACTATTTAGATTCTTGGTTAGCCATTGGTAATTATAAAGATGATAATGAATCGATTCATTTTGATGGTCTTTTAGATGAAATACGAATTTCTAATGTAGCAAGAAGTGCTGACTGGATCAAAGCACAGCACTTGTCAATGGCAGATAATTTTATCGCTTTTGGAGATGAGGCCAATTCTAGTCTGACGCCCTCTATTGATGCTTTAATTGCAAGTAATTTTTCAACGACCAACTACGAAACTGCTTCCTTTATGTTTACTAGAGCAGATGGAATTAGACAAAGAAGTTTACTCAAATTCGACTTATCTTCTATTCCTGCTGGTGCTACTATTGCCAATGCCACTTTAACCTTAGATTTGGCCTCTGGAACGGATGCCGTAAACATGGATGCTGCTTATCGAATAACAACGGATTGGGGAACAGGAGTCACTTTCAATACTACAGATGGTTCCTCCTCTTGGAATTCAGGAAGTTTTAGTACCGCCGATTTCTTCGGTAGTTCTCAAACTACGCCTCATGATAGGCTTCCAGGGACAAAAAATATAGATCTCACTCAAATTGTCAAAGATTGGATAGAAAATGGACAGCCGAATTATGGAATCGCCATCAAACCCGTTACTTCTGGTTCAAGTACGGTGGCCACCTACTCCACTAGTGAAGATCCAGATCCTACTAAACGGCCAGCGCTATCGATTGATTATTTTGTTGAGTATGAAAATTCCATTTCCGTTCCTATCGTACAATCTTCCGATGATGCGGAGGAAAACAAAGCATCTACGTCGATTAATTCCACCAGCTCCGATTTAGCATTTTCCTTTGATTATGATGCTGGCAATAATCAATTGGTGGGTTTACGTTTTCAGAATATCGTCATTCCTCAAGGAGCGAATATTACGAGTGCAAGTATTGATTTTGTCGCAAACTTAGACGAAAGCGATGCTTGTGATTTACTTTTTTCGGGTGAAGCGATAGATGATGCGCCTACTTTTACACTAGGAGACGCAGACCTCTCGGCTCGTGCAAAAACAACAGCCACAACAGCTTGGAATAGCGTACCTGCTTGGGTCGGTGGCCAAACCTATACATCTCCTAGTTTAAATGACATTATTCAAGAAATAATAAATAGACCGGGCTGGGTTCCAGGGAATAGTTTAGCCATTTTCGTAGAAGATAATGGAACCATTGGCACTCGACGAGCAGAAGCTTTTGACGGAGGGAATGCGACATCTATCCTAAATATTA
>JAHDHB010000113.1 GCA_020631545.1 Saprospiraceae bacterium
GAAGTATGATGTTTATTATTTGCTAGCAAATAATAATTTACGCAATGATAGTTTCATAGGTCTTAATTCAGAAATCGTATTTTTTCATTAATTCCGACTTTGGAGTAAACTCAACTTTATAGCGTTCATTTGAGATTCGATGAAAGGGAGCAAGCAAATATAAGAAATGTGAAGCAGAATTAAGATTTCTTTAGGAAAGTGAATAAAGCTTTTTTGTACGCCTTGATTGGAGATGCAATTAGTTTTTTGAAAATAAGGGGAAAACTATCTTTACTAAACATTATACTTTATTTTCGGTTCTTAATTGCTTCTTCCAGATCTTGTTTAGTATCAATGCTGCGCGTTTCTAAATGCGTTTCAACTACGCCAATATCAAAACCATTTTCCATCCAACGCAATTGTTCAAGACTTTCCGCCAATTCAAGAGAAGAAGGGGGAAGTTTTGCCAATTCAGGAAGGAGCGCTGCTTGGAAAGCATAAAGGCCAATGTGCTTGTAATATTGGTGATTGTCAACCCAATTTTCAACAGGATAATTTCTTTGAAAAGGAATGGCTTGTCTACTGAAATATAGTGCTTTATTGTTCTTATTGAAGACCACTTTAATTAAGTTTGGATTTTGTAGTAGTTGTAGCGAATTTATTTTTTTGATTAATGTTCCTACATGATATTGGGCATAGTTTTTTTGCATAAAATTGACTAGTAAGTCAATTTGTTCGGGTTGTATAAAGGGTTCATCTCCTTGTATGTTTAACAGGATCTCGCAGTCTAATTGTTCTTGTTCATAGACCTCTGCACAACGATCTGTTCCTGTTTGATGTTGCTTAGAAGTCATCGTGACTTGTCCCCCAAAATTAATTACATGATCAAAAATCCGCTGGTTATCTGTAGCAACCCAAACATCATCCAAGGTTTTTGCCTTTTTTGCTTGTTCGTACACGCGTTGAATCATGCTTTTTCCTAGGATATTTACGAGAGGTTTCCCTGGGAAACGTGTAGAAGCGTAGCGAGCAGGAATGACAGCAATGGTTTTCATGACTATGGTATTTTATTCTAAATCAAAGGTAGAAGGAAGAATCAGAAAATTCAAAAAATCGTTATGCTTTGTAATTTATTTAGCAAAATAAAAAAATTGGCAACTTATTTGTAAAAGGAGAATTAGGATAAATCTATGATTACCTGTTGTTTTTGTAGAAAGTTCAATTTAATTATGAAACTGTATAGCTTAAATCTATTGTGGTTGTTGACTTTTGTGCCTTTTTGGGGGAGTGCCCAAGTTGATACTGTTCCTAATTTGATGGAAGGTGTGGACACCTTATATATAGAAGTGAACGCACAGCAACAAAAGTTTATTAAACATAAAGTTCAAAAAGGACAAACGCTCTATCGAATTTCTAAGTTTTTCTCCTTGGAATTAGAAGATGTTTACTATTATAACAATCACTTAAAAGATGTTCCGCTTTCTGTAGATGAAGAATTGCGCTTACCTTTTACAGAAAAAGCATTGATTAGGAAATGGAATGAAACACTCGTACAGAAAGATTTTGTCCCGGTGTATTATGTAGTAAAGCCTAAGGAAACGCTCTATACAATTTCCCGCTCCTACTTTATGATGTCCCCTGCTTTAATGCAACAGAATAACGAAAAACCAACTACAGATTTAAGTAAGGGGGAAAAATTACTAGTCGGATGGCTTGATCGGCAAGGAGTGAACGATTCCATTGCGGTGAAAACACCATTCAATAATGCCATCTACAAGGCAAATAGTAATTTACGCACTAAATATCAAGTGATTGCTAAAACGAAAAAACTGCAAGCAGAAAACGGAATTGCTTTATGGAAGAATAAGCAAAAACCAAGTGAAATCGTAAACTTTTTCGTCCTTCATCGAAAAGCCCCTATCAATTCTGTTTTAGAAATCACGAATCCTATGACAGGACGTACCTTTTATGCCAAAGTGACAGGACGTATTCCTAAATCAACTTATGATAGAAATATTAAAGTTGTTGTGACTCCTTCCTTGGCAAAAGCCCTTGGAGCAATTGACCCTAAGTTTCATGTGAAGATAAATTACTTTCGAAATTGAGGTGGTATACTAAGGAACAATGTATAGGGGCATTCCCGATTCCTCGTGGATCACCCGTAATTTAGCCGTTTTACTGCGTGAGGTATTTTGAGTTCAATTCTCCTTGTTTTTTCATCAAAAAAGCAAAGCTTTGATGTCCTAAAAAGTCATTCTCCAATCTACCTTTTCAATTCTCTATAAAAAAACTGCCTTCTTTTTCCTTAGAATTCCGTAGTTTTGCGGTCTAATTTAAACCAAGGGCTGATTTACCAATATAGGTTAGGGAAATCGGACTAAATTACAGTTTAAGAATGTACTACAATAACATTTTGGAAACCATAGGGAATACGCCTTTGGTAAAAATAAATAAGCTAACAGAAGGCATGGCTGCCACTGTTTTGGCTAAAGTCGAAACCACGAACCCCGGGAATTCTACTAAGGATAGAATGGCGCTGAAGATGATTGAAGATGCGGAGAAACGAGGTGACCTCAAACCAGGAGGAACCATCATTGAGTGTACTTCTGGAAATACAGGAATGGGGATTGCGATTGCAGCTGTGGTTAAGGGTTATCATTGTATTTTTACGACTAGCGACAAGCAGTCGAAGGAGAAAGTGGATATGCTCAAAGCTGCTGGGGCTGAGGTTATTGTATGTCCTACCAATGTAGAGCCTGATGATCCTCGTTCTTATTACTCTATTGCAGAAAAGTTGAATAAGGAAATACCAAATTCTTACTGGTGTAATCAGTATGACAACTTATCCAATAGACAAGCACATTACGAAAGCACCGGGCCTGAGATCTGGGAGCAAACGGATGGTAAAATCACCCATTTTGTTGTCGGTGTAGGTACTGGGGGGACTATTTCTGGTATTGGAAAATATTTAAAGGAAAAAAATCCTGACATAAAGATTTATGGAATAGATACCTATGGATCCGTCTTCAAAAAATACCATGAAACGGGTATTTTTGACAGGAACGAAATCTATCCTTATATTACGGAAGGTATTGGAGAAGATATTCTTCCCAAAAATGTTGATTTTGATATTATCGATCTTTTCGAAAAAGTTAATGACAAAGACGCGGCGGTTATGACGCGTGAATTGGCTAGAAAAGAAGGAATTATGGTTGGCAACTCTGCTGGTTCTGCTATGGCTGGTGTCTTGCAATTGAAAGATCATTTTAAAGAAGGCGATGTGGTGGTGGTGCTTTTCCATGATCATGCAAGTCGTTATGTCGGAAAAATCTTTAATGATGATTGGATGCGAGAGCGTGGCTTCTTGGATGATGAATTGAAAGTTAGTGATGTTGTAGCCAAAAAAGGTAATAAAACATTTTATTCCGTACAAGAAAACCAGACGGTGAGAGAAGTCTTGAATGTGATGAAAGAAAATGATATTTCTCAAATGCCGGTCATGAGAGGTGAAAAAATTATTGGTTCAGTAACTGAAACTGCCGTGCTGAATTACATCCTTGAAAATCCTTTGAACCACACCGAAAATAAGGTATCATCTATCATGGGAGAAGCCTTCCCCACAGTAGCAGAAGATCTTCCTTTCCGACAGCTCAATCGCTACATCAGTAAGAAAATCCCTGCAGTTTTTGTCAAAGACAAAGCTGGTTCAATGCATGTTATTACCAAGTACGATATTCTACAGCTGGTTGGCTAAGGTATGCGTTGAGAGTTAGTAGTTAGTAACGAACTGGATATTAACTACTAACTCTCATGTAGTAGATGAAAAAAATTACAAAAAGTGGCATTTCCAGAAAAAAAAACGTAACTTCGTTGCATACAACATAGAAAACTAGTCTTGCCAAAGACGCCATTTATTGCAGATGAGTGAACAACAAAAGAATACATCTTTAAAGAAAGAAGAAGAGCCAAAACAGGATAAAGCAAAAAGACTTAATATTGAAGCACTTAAAAACTTGAAATTCAATGTTAATGTTGCTACCTTCTTCACTTTAATTATTGGTGTCTGCTCCGGCTTTATTTGGGTATATACGAAAGTAGATGATGTACTAGATAAGGTAGATCAATATGAAGTAAGAATTACTCAAAATGAAGAAGTTCTTAATAAAGTGGCAGGAGGCAATGTTGTTTTTTTTACCGAAAAGGGAGAAAAGATCCAACGAATATTTGAAATCGATAAATCCAAAATTAGTTGTGAAGATATTTCACAAAGTATAACGCAACTCACACTTATTCATCATGATAAAAAATGTGATTAAGGATTAATGATTAGAACGATAAACATATTGCTTTTGATTTCTTTACTAGGTCTTTTGGGCTTTAGGTTATTCGTTTTGCCTGATCTAGAAGAAAAAGTAGAGACTGTTAGGGAACGTTTAGAAAAATTAGAGAAGAATACCAATAAAGCATTTCAACAAAATTCTTCAGTAAAAAACACCCCAATACTTAATGACGATCCACTTGTTGAAATAGAAAATCAAAAGGAATCTATATCTAAATATATCTCAAAATTAATGATTGAGACCACCCTGCTAGAAAAGAGGTTACAAGAATTAAAAGAGGAAAGACAAACTTTTCGCGGATATGATGAAAATAAAAAAATTAAAGACCTCGAAAAATCTATATATGAATGCCAAGAAGAACTACGTAAAAAAAACATGGTCATAGCACACCTAAAAACTTTTTTAGCTTGATTTTTAGATAATTGTAAAAATTGAACTATCCCAATAGAATTTAAATCATACCTAAGGCCTCCCTTATGTCTCTTCCTTCTAGAAAAAATACAGATCAAATGGGGCGAGAGATCTCCGTGCCTGTTTCCCCTTTGCGTATTGTGTCCTTGGTGCCTTCCCAAACTGAATTGCTTTTCTATTTGGGGCTCGAAGAAGAGGTTGTTGGTATAACGAAATTTTGCATTCATCCAGCAGAACAATTTAAGCTCAAATCCAAAATAGGTGGCACTAAAAACGTTCGGATAGAAGCCATTCATGCTTTAATACCTGATCTGATCATTGGGAATAAAGAAGAGAATGAAAAATCGCAAATCGAAGAGCTTTCCAAACACTATCCAGTATGGATGAGTGATATCAAGACATTGGAAGATGCCCTAGAGATGATAGAAAGGGTAGGGGCCTTAGTTAATAAAAAAGCAGAAGCAACCACTTTAGTTGATACTATTTTTGCGCAGCATCAATCTTTAAAAAAACAACACGAAACAATACCTAAGTTAAAAGCAGCTTACTTCATTTGGCGGAATCCATGGATGGTTTGTGCAGCAGATACTTATGTCAATGAAATGCTTAGGGTAGCAGGCTTTGAAAATATCTTTTTGGATCAAAAACGTTATCCTATTATTTCGGAAGAAGAGCTAAAAAAGCGTGCTCCACAAGTAATTCTACTATCCTCTGAGCCTTTTCCTTTCAAAGAAAAACACCTAGAAGAACTA
Organism: Saprospiraceae bacterium; assembly: GCA_020631545.1. Lineage (GTDB taxonomy): Bacteria > Bacteroidota > Bacteroidia > Chitinophagales > Saprospiraceae > JAHDHB01. The sequence continues at coordinate 5,483 of JAHDHB010000113.1, forward strand.
CAAGACATCTGCCCAAATGCTAAAATTCTTCTAGTAGATGGGGAAGCTTTTTCTTGGTATGGAAGTCGTTTATTGAGTGCTTTCCCTTATTTTGAAAAACTGCGTTCTATGTCTTTGGGCATCTAGAAGCTTAGATGGTTTTTTATCTCCCTAACGTGATTCAAAATCTGACAAAACGAGATTTCTTCATTCTCCATGTTCAAAAACAGGTTGCCGATCCTCAAAAGCGGCCATACCTTCCTCTACTAGATCGAAAACTTCTGCTGCATAGCGTTTGGAATGATGAACAAGATGTAGATGCTTAACTTTTGCTAAACGTGCTACTTTTCCTGATTCTTTAGCGGTACTATGATGGTTTAGAAAGGCATAATCGCGATCAGCATCTCTATAATAGCTTTCAATGTAGAGTTTATCTACGCCTTGTGCAAGGGCAATAATTTTTTTATGATTTTCATTTGACGCTAAATGGTCCATCACATAAGCTACGCTATATCCTCTTTTGTAGAAGAGGTATTCAAAAAAGTCACCTGCTTTATGAGTTTGTCCATGAACATTCAATAGGCGTTCAGGCGTATTTTCAAGAAAGGCATCTTTTAATTCATTAACCCAAGGACCAGCCTTTATGGTCTTAGGCATGTTTATTTTTAGCTTTGGGAATTCTTCAAACAAGTAAGCAATGCTAGGGGTAGCATGATCAAGTATATCAAAACGAACGGAAAAGGTGTCATTTTTTAGCAGGGTATCAACTTCTACTTCTTTGATTTCCATTAAATCCCAATTAGGAGGGCGTAGCTCATATACTTTGATTCGATTTTTACTCACAATTTCTCGTACCTCATACGTAATAGCGCCTTCTTCAATAAGATTCCACGTATAACTCCATAGTTTTCCTTGAACATTTCGGCCAATTCCTTTGGGGCCACAGATAATAATCGTCTCTTCTAGTCCAATTTGATTTCGAATTAAAAAATCAAAGTTGGAAAAATGATCAATGTGTGTATGACTAACAAACAAAGCTTTAGTTTTGATGCAATCATTTACAGTCAGCAGACTAGCATCTCCACAATCACAAAGGTATTTCCATTTATGATTATCAAATTCCAGTTGTAGACAGATATCTTCTGTGATTTTACTTTTTAAATATGTCCGTATCATTTTATTATAAAGCTTATAAATTGGGAAAGTCTATTCCTGCTTTTTTTAGATAATAGCTAAAAAGGCAACGGCTCTCCCTCTGTTTTCGTCAATGCAGTAAATAGTTTATTGATTTCAGTTAAGACTGATTTTGTTGATTTGTTAACAATCTTACGTCCATCTATAGCACTAACAGCAGTTAGCTCTCCCATAGTTCCCGATACAAAAACTTCATCCGCTGTATACATTTCTGTCAAAGAAATGTTCTTTTCTAGTATCGGGATATTGTTGTCCATGCAAAGACGAATTATCGTAGCTCTAGTAATACCGGGTAAGCAGCTATCTGCATGTGGAGTAAGGACCTGACCGTTTCGAACCATGAAAATATTGGTTCCATTTGCTTCCGAAACATAACCATAAAGATCAAGCATTAAGGCCGCGTCAGCCTTGGCATAATTAGCCTCTATCTTGGCCAGTATATTATTAATAAGGTTATTGTGGTGGATTTTTGAGTCAATTGTTGATGGAGAATTTCTACGAATATTTGAAGTAACTAGGGTAATGGAAGGAGGATATACAGGAGGTTTCCATTCTGCAAGAACAATCAAAGTTGGGCCATATTGATTCAAGCGTGGATCCATGCCGGAGGTGATTTTTTTTCCCCTAGTTAAAGTCAAACGCATGTGTACGCCATCTCTCATATTGTTAGCTTCTAGCGTTTTAAAAATGGCCTTCTTGATTTCGTCATTAGAAGGGATTTGAGTGAATGCCATGGCATGAGCAGAGTCCTGTAGTCGTTGAAGATGTTTATCTAAGCAAAAAATCCGCCCATTGTAGACTCGAATTCCTTCCCAAACAGCATCGCCGCCTTGTACTACACTATCAAATACAGAGACTTTTGCTTCATCTCGATGGTAAAGTTTGCCATCGATATAAACTTTTAGATTTTTGTTCTTTTCGTTGAATTGCTGAAGCATATTTGTGTGTTTTTACTTTATGATCAAGAATGCGAATATACTGATTTTCTGAAATCGTTTTACGCTATTTTTAACAGAATAATTCATTTATTTTTTCTTTGCTATGATTTTGCAAGCAATAAAGAATCCGTTCTTTTTTATCTTGGACTCCAAAATGAATGAAAAATATTCCTCCTAATTCTAATTCTTGGTCATCAGCTTAATTAAAATTGCTTAGAATTTTGCAAAAAGAAGAGAAAAAATATCGATTAATTTTGAAACTCGCCTTAAAAACACAAAATAATCGCTACTAAATCAAATTTTTCTTCAAAAAAATGCAAGTTTATTCTGTCACAAAAAAAAGAATTAGAAAATGATTAAATAAATTTGACTTTTCGGGGTTTGTTTTGGCGGAAATTTATTTCCCATTTTATCTCAATTTTCACAATAATTTTTTCAATTAATTTTATCAAAAATGTGACTATTTTTATTCTTTTCGTAGAAAAATAGATTTATTTTTTCTGTAATGAAATCTTACCTTAATGTCTTGTTAATAAAGGCTACTTGCGGGTAAATATCTGATTGATTTAGTCACAAAGCTTAAAAAAAAATGTTGTTTTAATAAATTGAACTTTTAGGAAAAGTCACATAGGTTGTTTTGCAATTATCTGGTTGTCAGGTCACATAAAATGGCAAAAATAGCTTATTTAGACTTGTGAAGCTTGCGTGACGTTGAAAAATACAGCAACTTTGTAATTGTAACAAACGCAGTATTTCTTTTTCATCAGATAAACAACAGTATTATGAGCTTCTTTACTAAAACAACTACTATCATTTTTAGCTTTCTAGTATTAATGACTATCAGTGCTTATGCTCAAAACGGGCAGTACGATGTTCGCTTTAACATAAACAATGTAGATTGTGCCGCGAATAAAATACTAGTAGATATAGATGTACGAGCTAACAACCCTAGTAGCACGTTTAATTTATCTGATCAGAACTTTAGATTTTCTTACTCAAGAGAGGCCGTTGAAATTGGTTCTGTCGATATTACGAATCAAAACTTAGTAGGTTTTCTACCTCCTTTTAGCTTTTATGACCCACATACACTTACAGGATCTATTGATACAGTTGTTTCCTACAATGTTGTACTTGCTGGAGGAGATGGTGTTTTCATTAACACAGAGTGGACGAATATTGGAACGATAAGCTTTAATGTTCTTGATGCATCTAAGTGTGTGAATCTTAAGTGGCATGACCATGCTCCAGAGAACTTCCCTCCTACTTTTATTGGTGAGAAATTTGGAACTACACTTTATCAAGTAGCTGAAGGAAATTATTACAATATTTCTATCTGTCCTAATGAGTGTTTACCTGCTTTACCTATAGAGTTGACTTCATTTGAAGGAGAAGAAAGAGATTGCGCTATAGATTTAGCTTGGACGACAGCTTCTGAAATCAATAATGCTTACTTTGAAGTAGAAAAAAGCCAGAATGGGAGAGATTTTGAAACGATAGAAATCATCGAAGCTGTAGGCAATTCTTCTAGTATTAGTAAATATACTTTTACAGATGAAGAAGCAGAGGGGACAAATTATTACCGATTGACTCAGGTTGATGTAGACGGTGAAAGCACAAGTTCTGACATTATCGTAGTCAAATCTTCTTGTCGTACTTATGATGAGCTAGAAACAGAAGGAATTAGCAGTTTGTACCCGAATCCAGTTAAAAATGGAGATGTACGTATCAAATTTAAAGCTTCTTCGGTTCATCCTGATGCTGTGATTGTTGTAACAGACCTTCTTGGTCGTACGGTTGACCATTATAATGTGTCTGTTGATGCAGGAAACAATACCTTTAACTTTTCGGTGGACAACTTAGTAGAAGGTGCTTACTTTGTAAGAATATTCGACGGTTCATGGAATTTGCCCGCTCAAAAGTTTATCAAATTGAATTGATTATTTGCTTGTTATAATATTTTCACTCTAGTTGTTTATAAAGGGTGGCGAATCCCAATCGCCACCCTTTTTTGATCTAAGGGACAGTTATCTTTATTTTTTAAGAGCTCCTAAGCAATGGGAATATTAGATAAATAGGGTAAAATGGACTATCCTACAGGAATAAACCTTATATTTAAGCCCTCAAACTGTGTGCTATAGCGTTGTTGGAGGTAAAATTACCTTAAAGGAGGAAGATTGCTATAGGTTTTGGTGGTTTACTCGACTTCAATTAGGGGAATCACTTCACAAAATATTGGGTATTAATTTAATGTCAATAGAGTTCACTTTAAAAAGTCTGCATTTATAACAAAATATGATTTATGATGTAAGATGTATGAAACCCTCCTAGCGTAATTTATTATTTGCTAGCAAATAATAACAATCATACTTATTAAACCTTACATCGTATTTTGAAGAAGAGCATTTTTAGAGTGTCCTCTTAGTAGTTTACGGGATTCATTTATGAAAGATATTGTTAAAGTTGTTGTTATTGTTTTTTTCTTTGTTTGCGTTCAAGCTATTCAAGCACAGGACTTTATTTTTGAAGAGCCCTTAAGCGAGCGTATTGCCAATTATGCTATCAATGTAAAATTGGATAATGAAACTAAGACGCTAACTGGGAAAGAAGTCTTAAATTGGCGTAACCTATCGAAGGATACTATTCGTGATTTGCAATTTCATCTTTACTTAAATGCGTTTAAAAATAACACGTCTACCTTTTTTAAGGAAAGAGGAGGGGCTATTCCTGATTGGCTTTTGAAGGGCATTAAAGGTAATGAATGGGGCTATATTGACATTGATAATATCGTGGATGAGGATGGGAATGATCTTACGGAGGGGATAGTATTTATCCAACCAGATGATAATAATGAAAGTGATCAAACTGTAGTCAGTATACCCTTAGAAAAGCCTATTCTTCCAGGGCAAACAGCAAATTTCACCCTTGAATTTACCTCGAAATTACCGCGTATTATTGCCCGAACGGGCTACGGAAGTCAAGACTACTATTTTGTAGCTCAATGGTTTCCAAAACTAGGCGTTTATGAAACCAAAGGACAGCGATATGCTCAAAAAGGGCAGTGGAATTGCCATCAATTTCACCGCAATTCCGAGTTTTTTGCTGACTTTGGTGTTTATGATGTTGAAATTACACTTCCGAACAAACTAATTGTAGGTGCTAGTGGTTCTTTATTGAAAACTACTGAAAATGAAGATAACACAACGACTTATCGTTATCGTGCTGAGGATGTTATCGACTTTACGTGGACAGCTTCTCCTAATTTTGTGGTCAAGAATGATCGTTGGGAGCATGTAGATATTCGTTTACTCATCCAACCTGAGCATATAGCCCATATGCCTCGATACTTGGAATCAGCTAAGTATACCCTAGAATATATGACACAAGAGGTGGGTGAATATCCTTACCCGACCTTGACTATTGTCGATCCACCTATCTATGGTATTCGTTCTAGTGGGATGGAATATCCAACCTTAGTGACTGGGGGGAGTTTTTATGGCATGCCGAAAGGACTAAAAACCATTGAAATCGTAACTGTTCATGAGGTTGGTCATCAATATTTTATGCAGATGCTGGCTTCTAATGAGTTTGAAGAACCTTGGTTAGATGAGGGGTTTAATACCTATTTTGAGAATCGAATTATGGATCATTATTATGGAGAAAAAACGTCTACCTTTAATATGCTGGGATATCATATTGGAGGGACCGAAAATTCTCGCTTGGGGTATGTGAGTATGGAAAATCCCAAAATTGCAGAAAATTTTCGCCCTGCATGGGGGTATAAACATGGTGGCTATGGCGATATTACTTACAACAAAACAGGGACTTGGCTCGTAACGCTTGAGCGTATTCTTGGTGAAGAAACCATGTCCAAAATCATGAAAACCTATTTTGAACGTTGGAAGTTTAAGCATCCTTGTGGAAATGATTTTATTGATATTGTAAATGAAATTGTTATTCGTGAGCATGGAGAAGAATTTGGACCAAGTATGGATTGGTTTTTTGATCAAGTCCTTTTTTCTTCCAATCTTTGTGATTATGAGGTGCATTCCATTAATAATCAAAGAATACAAGAACCAGTTGGCTTTTTTGATCAAGAAAATGGAGAGAAAATTTATGAAAAACCAGAAGAAAAAGAGGAACCAGATTCGTTGTATCGATCTACTGTCGTTTTACATCGACTAGGAGAAGTAATGATGCCTATGGAAATTTTGGTTCACTTCGAAAATGGTGATGAAGTCCTTGAAAAATGGGAAGGGCAAGAGCGTTCTTTTGAATTTATTTATGAACGGCCTGAAAAAGTCGAATGGGCTCAGATCGACCCTCAGTATAAGATTCAAATAGATGCAAACCTTAACAATAATAGTTTGACGTTACAGCCTAAAAAAGCTCCAGTTTTAAAATATACGTCTAAATTTATGTTTTGGGTACAAAACTTAGTTGCAACTTTAGCGACTATTGTTTGATAAGGGCTTATATGTTTTTTTGTAATAAATCACTTCTGACTCTTGACTCCTGAGGTCTTAATAAGAAAATGCATGAATTTTTTGATAGGATATTTAGTAGGAATATGGTATGCATACAAGCGTTTGCGCATGTGGGGAATGCTTTATTTTATAGTGTTGGTGTTTGGTGTCTTACTTTCTTTACCCTTTATGCATGTAATGGGTAATGCCATAGGAAACTCCTTGGAAACTCAAAAATTATTAACTGGTTTTGACCATACGGTTTATCGTGATTTTATCAATGTTGCGAACTCTCAACTTCAGGTAATATCTTCTCAAATAAGGCTTGTTATTCCTTTTTTCATTCTTCTTTTTGTTTTTCTCACAGGCGGAATCCTAAAATCATTCGATGAAATGGATAAGGCTTGGAATCGTCGTGATTTCTGGGGCAATTGTAGTCGTTATTTTTGGCGTATATTCCGTACTTTCTTATTATTCTTTAGCATTCAGTTACTTGTTGCTGCATTGGTCTATATTCCATTTTTTACATGGATAACGAAAAATCTTAATAATGTAGCGAATGAGAAGACCTTTTTCCTTATCGGCTTTTTTCTTATTTTCTTTCATTTACTCGTAATGACATTTCTAGCAACGGTATCTGATTACACAAAAATACGTTTGGTCAAGGAAAATCGAACGGCTGTACTCAAGGAAAGTTGGGACACCTTTAAGTGGGTACGAGATTATTTTCGTCGGACTTATCCGCTTTATTTGTTGAATGCCTTTACAGTAGTTCTTCTTGTGCTTATTTATTGGGGAATTGAGGCCAAAATTGGAATGGTGTCTACTTTCACCATCTTCATCATGTTTGTTGTTCAACAGGGCTTTATTTTTCTTCGATTAGGCACTAAATTGATGGATTTGGCTTCCGCTTCAGCGATGTATGATGATATTCTGAACAGGGGCGTAAAAGGGGAACCACCACTAGTAATTGCTCCGCTCAATACAACTTCGCCTGAACTAGAAACTGAAGAAAAAACACCTATTTCAACCTCTCCTCCTCTTGATTTAACGATAGAGGATTCTGATGAGAGGGTAGGGGATGATGAAGAGAATAATGGGGATGAGGCACTGACTATTGAACTTTAATAGTTGAGAATTAGGCATGACGAATTATCCGCGATAGGAATCGGGAGTTGAACGTTTTGGCGTAGATTATTACCACAAAGGAGTCGTGTAGTTTCAGATGAGCACAATTAAATGCTCTTAAAAAGGTCGCAGACCTCCTTATATGGTCTTTCTGGTCATTTTTATTACGTCCAAACTTATATTCCCTTATGTACACACAACGCCAAAAGTTTGTTTTTTGTACAAAAAATTTAATCAAAAAGGAATTTAAATGTCTCTTAAACAGGCATTTAGCTCGATTTAGGCTTGTGCGATTTACGCCATGAGAGTCTATGTGAAAAGGTCGTAAGACCTCCTATTAAACCTAGGTGTT
>JAHDHB010000114.1 GCA_020631545.1 Saprospiraceae bacterium
AATACAACGGTTGTTTGGACGGTATCGGATGCTTCTGGTAATACTGCGCAGTGCTCACAAACGGTTACTATTGAGGATCAAGTTCCTCCATTGTTGACTTGCCCTGCTGATGTAAATGTAAATACAGATCCAGGCTCTTGTGAAGCAACGGGCGTTAGTTTAGGCGGTGCGACTTTCTCTGATAACTGTGGATTAGCAGGAAATGCTACAAACAATGCACCTCCTGTATTCCCTCTTGGTACGACCTCTGTTATTTGGTCAGTTACCGATCAAGCGAATAATACAACGACTTGTGAGCAGCTCGTAACCGTTACGGATAATGAAGCTCCTTCTATTACTTGTGAAGCAGATATTGTCTATGAAGCGGATAATGGTTGTACAGCTTTTGGTGTGCCTATCAATGGGCCAATGTTTGCTGATAACTGTGGAGCCGTTGCTATTACGGATGATGCTCCTTTTGAATTCCCATTAGGTGAAACTATCATTATATGGACGGCTACAGATAATGCAGGTAATGTAACGACTTGTGCTCAAAGTATTACTATTGTAGAATCTGTTGCACCTTCTATTGTATGTCCAGCCGATATTACCGTATCTGCTGATGCTGGGGCTTGTACCTATAACCAAAACTTTGTGGAAACAGGAGAAGCAACCGCTTCTGATAACTGTACCGCATCTCCTGTTATTACGAATGATGCTCCTGCTGTATTTCCCTTTGGTGCTACCACTGTTACTTGGATAGCAACGGATGATTATGGCAATATTTCTTCTTGTTCGCAAATCGTAACGGTTGCAGATACCGAAGCGCCTACCATCACTTGTATGGGCTCTGTTATGGGGACTACCGATGCCGGTATTTGTACCTCTTCTACGGTTACACTTCCTGCGCCTACTACAGCAGACAACTGTGGTGTAGCTTCTGTAGATAATGATGCGCCTTCTGTATTCCAACTAGGAGATACAGACGTTATTTGGACGGTTACAGATATTAATGGAAATACTTCTACTTGTCTTACTGTTGTTACGATTGAAGATGATGAAGCTCCGACACTTACATGTCCATCAGACCTCATGCTTCCATCAGACCCTGGAGGCTGTACAGCTATGGTCTCAGCAGCTATGCTCGGTTCTGCATCCTCAACGGACAATTGTAGTGCGACGGTTACCAATAACTCTATAGGGGTTTATCCTATTGGAGAAACTGAAGTTATATGGAGGGTTACGGATGGTGATGGCAATATCGCCTCTTGTATACAACTTGTAACCGTAACCGACGAAGAAGCGCCAACCATTACTTGTGATGCAGATGTTACTATATCTGCGGATCCTGGAACTTGTACAAATAGTACGCTCGTTCTTAATACACCTGCTACAGCGGACAACTGTGGTGTGGATGGTGTAACGAACAATGCTCCAGCTTCCTACCCACTTGGTTCTACTACGGTAACATGGGTCGTGACCGATACTTATGGAAATACAACGAGTTGTGATCAAATCGTAACGGTTATCGATGATGAAGCTCCTACGATTACTTGTGCTGCTGATGAAACCTTCTCTATGGATGCAGGTATCTGTACCTCTTCGGCTATGCTTACACCACCTACTACAGCAGATAACTGTGGCGTGGCTAGTGTAACGAACGATGCTCCAACCGATTTCCCATTAGGTACTACAATGGTTACTTGGACGGTTACGGATGATGCTGGTCTAACAGCTACTTGTATGCAAACGATAACCGTTGTTGACGATGAGGCGCCTATGGTCACTTGTCCTGCTGATGTCAACATCTTTACCGAATTGAATGGGTGTTCTGCTCCTACGGCTATTTTAGGCAATCCAGTTACTTCTGATAACTGTGGTATCGCTTCCGTAGATAATGATGCTCCAGCTATATACAACCTTGGGCCTAATACTGTTACTTGGACGGTAACAGACGTTAATGGTAATGTAACTACTTGCGCTCAGATTGTAACTGTATTTGATACTCAGGTACCCTTCGTTACTTGTCCACCGAATGTAAGTGCTACCTTGGATCCGGGTTCTTGTGCCGCAACCGTTAACTTAGGTATGGCTAATGGTATTGACAACTGTACGGTTGCTAGTGTAGAGAGTGATGCTCCGGCTACATTCCCTGCTGGTGTACATACTGTAATTTGGGCTGTAACAGACGGCTCAGGCAATGTAACTACTTGTGCTCAAACGGTTACGATTACGGATAATGAAGCACCGACGATTACTTGCTCTGCTGGTTCAACCGTGTCTACTGATGCCGGCTCTTGTACGGCATCAGGCGCTACTCTTCCTGCTCCTGCCGCTATGGATAACTGTACCATCGTTAGTGTAGAAAATGATGCTCCGGCTGATCTTCCACTAGGTATGACTACAGTAGTATGGACGGCTACGGATGATTCTGGTAATACAGCTACTTGTTCTGAAATGATAACTGTAGTTGATGATGAAGCTCCTATGATTACTTGTGCTGCTGATGTTACCGTTTCTATGGATGCGGGTGCTTGCGAGGCTTCAAATGTAACACTTACCGATCCTACTTCTTCCGATAATTGTAATGTGGCTAGCGTAACTAATGATGCGCCTGCTACTTACTCCTTGGGGGCTACTACAGTTACTTGGATTGTTACAGATGATGCTGGTTTGACGGCTTCTTGTACTCAAGTGGTTACCATTACAGACGATGAAGCTCCTACTATAACTTGCGCAGCTGATGTTACGCTTACAGAACCAGCTACTTCTGCTGATATTGGTATGGCTATGGGTGAGGATAACTGTGGTAATGCTACCGTTTCTAGTGATGCTCCAGCCAACTTACCTCTAGGGGTGACTATGGTTACATGGACTGTTACAGATGACTCTGGTAATACAGAGACTTGTGTACAAAACGTAACCGTGAATCCTGCGGGGCTTATTGTTAATGCTAGCGTGTTCCTACAAGGACCTTATAGCGGCGGCGGTACTATGAATAATAACCTAGGTACTAATGGTGTTATTCCTACAACAAGTCCTAATGGGGCTACCTCTACTGCTGGTATCTTAGCTGGTGCTGTAGATTGGGTTACCATTGAATTACGTAGTACAGCTATGGTGGTAACTGCTGCTGAAGATGGTTTATTAATGCCTGATGGTAGTATTGTTAGCCCTGCTGACGGAACTTCTCCAGTTACCTTTACGGGAGTTGCTCCGGGTATGTATTTCATTGCTATTCAACATCGCAACCACCTTGGAGTGATGTCTGCTACGGCTGTTGATCCTACTATGCCTATTGATTTTGCTACCGCTCCTACCTTTGGTACGAATGGGCAAAAAGATGTAGATGGGGGTATCTTCGCTATGTGGGCTGGTGATTCAGACGCTAGTGGAACTGTCAACGCGGCTGACCGTGCCAATACTTGGAACTCCAGAAACCAATCTGGATATTTAGGGGCTGATGTAGACTGCTCTGGTACTTGTAATGCTGCTGACCGTGCCATTACTTGGAACAACAGAAATAAATCTACTCAAGTACCTTAATAATTGATATTACATCTTACCGTACCTATGCTCCTTGAGCTGGGTACGGTGAGATTTGTTTTCTTGAGAACTACCGACATTACATTGGTATAGAGAATAATAAAAGCTTTTGTAGTTAAAACCTACATGGGGCACGCTTCTTTTGAGGCGTGCTTTTTTATTGTACAGCTAGAAGGAGAGTAGAGAGTAGAGGGTAGAGGGTAGAGAGAAGAGAGAAGAGAGAAGAGAGTAGAGAGTAGAGAGTAGAGAGTAGAGAGTAGAGAGTAGAGGGTAGAGAGTAGAGAGTAGAGAGTAGAGCCGTTGATTAGAATGTCGATTTTTCGAAGAAAAATGAAGTCCTTCTACTCTATACCCTATACCCTCTACTCTCTACATAGTAGTGGCTTCGCCACGTTAGGATAGTCGTTCAATAGCTTGTTGGAGAAGCAATTTTAGGTCTTTAAAGGTTGTACTTTTTAAATTATTGTAATCTCGGATAGGGTGTTTAAAACGCTGTTTCGGTGTTGCTTGTTTTATGACTTTTCTTACAGTTCGCATCACTACGCCTCTATGTTTATACCTCCCCTCAATTTGGATAGCAGCTTGGTATAAGGCACAATAAAGGCTCCAGCGCTGATTTTTCTCATCATCAAGGCAAATTCGTTCATCTTCTTGATGCCATTTAGTAGGATCCTCCAGCATTTCATCCGCCAATTGAAGAATGGCCAAATGCTGAGCGTGACAAGGATTCAAGATAAAAAGTGCGAAAAAATACCCTAAAATTAAACAAGAAAATTTCATAGAAGAGATAGTATAAACAAAAAGAGCCATGCAAAACATGGCTCTTTTATAGAATAATTGCTAATAAATTGTGTTTTATAGATTACGAGCCGCAAAAGTATCGCCATCCGCTAAGTTGCCTGATTTCAAGCCCTTCGTAAACCAACGCATACGTTGCTCAGAAGTACCATGCGTAAAAGAATCAGGAACAACATAACCTCTAGATTCTTTCTGGATACGGTCATCACCAATAGCGTGAGCAGCATTAAGCGCTTCTTCGATATCTCCTTCTTCTAAGATACCCTTCATTTTATGAGCATGATGTGCCCAAACTCCAGAAAGGAAATCTGCTTGAAGTTCAAGTTTTACAGATAGTACATTGGCTTGTTTTTTAGGTAATTGACGTTGTTGCGTTTGTACCTTTCTAGTAATTCCTAAAAGATACTGTACGTGGTGAGCGACTTCATGCGCAACGACATAAGCCATCGCAAAATCACCTGGAGCACGGAATTTCTCCTTGAGTTCTTTATAAAAACTAAGGTCAATATACAGTTTTTGATCACCAGGACAATAGAATGGTCCCGTAGCAGAACTCGCAAAACCACAAGCAGATTCTACTTTTCCATCAAAAAGAACTAAAGTAGGTTCTTGATAGCGTTCACCAAGTTGTTCTCTGAATAATTTATGCCAAACATCTTCCGTATCTTTAAGAACAACCTTTACGAATTCAGCGAGTTGGTCGTCTTCACGAGGCGCTGGTGTACCAGTTGTTTGTGTTTGTTGCTGCTGTTGCTGTTGTACCTGCTGCATCACCTGCTGGGGATTTTGGCCCATTAAAAGCGCCAAAACGACCATAATAACCGAGCCGAAGCCAATTCCAGCACCGACTTTTTTCATTCTTCCTCCTCTTTGGTCTTCAACATTCCTACTGGCTTCTCGTCCTTGCCATTTCATAATAAAAAATGATTTAGATTTTATAAAAAATAATTTTGGGTTTTCCCCTACCTGTTAGACGTAAAACCGCGCTCAAAGCTACATAGTTCTTAGCATTTTCTTAGAAAAAATGAAGAACTATTTTCCATTTGTTTTGAAAACTTGCTAAAAGGAGTAGGTCTTTCTATTCTAATAAACTTCTACGGAAAAAATCACCCAATGTATTCAAAACCTCCAAAGTTTTTTATTAGAAATAGGATTGGTATAATGAATGAAAATCGAAAGTCAAGAACTAAGTTCTGATTTATACACTAAAGGCCAAAAGCGGCTTCGCCGTCCTGTACTACATGCTTCCATTTTGTTGCTTTTTAAACACGAGATTACAAGTAGAGGTTTTGAATTACAGTTTGTTGCAAAGTTTTTTTGACCGTTTTTCAATGTAAGAAAAGTCAATATTATAAATGTCGTAAAATACGCTACTCCTTTGTGTCTCTGTGTCTTTGTGGCATTTTTTCATAAACTTAAAACGCAGAAATTGACGCCCAAAGGCTTACATTGTCTTTTGCAGAAGAGCCTTTTTATTGAGGACGCTGTAATTGGAAAAATTAAAATTCCTGATGCTGACATCGAATTGAGGATGAGCTTATTCGTGAAGTTCCTTACATTTTTATATTTTTGCATTATAAAACAGCAAAAACTTAAACTTGTGGGTGAAAAACAACCGTATATCATTGGCATAACAGGAGGAAGTGGCTCCGGCAAAACGACCTTTCTACACCTATTAACAGAACTCTTTTCTAAGGAGGAAGTCTGTGTCGTTTCTCAAGATGATTATTATTTTCCTAGAGAAGCTCAAAAGGCCGATGAAAAGGGAATCAAGAACTTTGATCTTCCGACCTCGATAGATAGCGTCTCGCTCCAAGAAGATTTAAGTAAAATGCTTGAAGGAGAGGCTGTTACTAGAGAAGAATATACCTTTAATAACAAGCTAAAAGAACCTAAAATCATAACGTTCAATCCTGCCCCAGTCATTATTTTAGAAGGTTTATTCATCTTCCATTATAAAGAAATAAAGGAAAAAATAGACCTCAAGCTCTTTGTCGACGCCAAAGATACTTACAAAGTCGTTCGTAGAATAGCAAGAGATCGAGTAGAACGAAATTACCCCTTGGATGATGTTCTTTATCGCTATCAAAATCACGTAATGCCTGCTTTTGAACGCTTTATCCTGCCTTACAAGGATGAAGCTGATTTAGTGGTCAATAACAACGGAACTGGTTTTGGCCAAGCACTAGACGTTGTCGCTGGTTTTATTCGATCAAAACTGTTGACAAGAGAAAGAAGTTAGACCATAAGTTTAAAAAAGACACAATGCAATAGTTTGATTTATATGTGTTTGGGTGTGTTTTTGAAAAGCTCCTAACTCCCGATAGCTATCGTGGATAACTCCTAACTCTTACCTAACAACCTCTTTTTAATTATAGCACAATTTTTGTAGAGCAAGGAACATGAAAAAAATCCTCTATACTATATTTATACTTTTTACTAGCCAAGCCATTTGGGGACAACTATATACGATAAGTGGCTACGTGAAAGAAGCCGAATCTGGTGAAACCCTTATCGGTGCTACGGTTCTAGCGCCTTCCTTAGAAAAAGGAGCCACCACCAATGCCTACGGCTTTTATTCCTTGACCCTTCCTGGGGATTCTATAACCTTAGAATACAACTATATCGGCTTTGAAGCCATTACGAAACGCCTTTTCCTTGATAAAGATATTACCTTAGATATCGAGTTGGGTTTGGAGAGTAATGAATTAGCGGAAGTTGTTGTGAAAGCCAATTCAGCTAGGGAGCAAGTCAATTCTACTCAAATGAGTGTAGACCAAATCTCGACCAAAGAGGCCAAAATCTTACCTGCTTTATTTGGAGAGGTGGACATTATAAAAACCTTGCAATTAAAACCGGGGATTGCTTCAGGAGGCGAAGGTTCTTCAGGTATTGTGGTACGTGGAGGTGGCCCCGACCAAAACTTATTTATACTAGATGAAGCCTTGGTTTACAACCCTTCACACCTGTTCGGTTTTTTCAGTACCTTCAATTCGGATGCGATAAAGGATGTGAAACTCTATAAAGGAGGTTTCCCCGCACAATATGGAGGAAGACTCTCTTCTGTCGTTGATGTAAAGTTACGAGAAGGGAATCGAAAGAAATTTGCAGCAAAAGGAGGCTTGGGAATCATTTCCTCCCGCTTGACCTTAGAAGGCCCCTTGAAAAAAGATAAAGGTTCTTTTATCGTTTCAGGAAGAAGGACTTATGCGGATATTTTTACGAGACAAGTCAATAAAGCCAAGGAAGATGATCCTGAGTACACCCCCATTCCGGATTATTTTTTCTATGATTTGAATGCGAAACTCAACTATGATTTAGGAGAAAAAGACCGTCTTTTTGTCAGTGGTTATTTTGGTCGGGATGTATTCGGTTTCTCTAGTGAGGATTTTAATTTTGATTTCGATTGGGGAAATATCACCACCACAGCACGCTGGAATCACGTTTTTAATCCCAAGTTATTCTCCAACACCACTTTCACGTTCTCGGATTATCAATACACCATAGCCTTTGGTTTTGATGTCTTTGATTTTGTCTTGAATTCAGGTGTGCGAGATTACAATTTGAAAACCGATTTTTACTACGCCCCCAATAACCAGCATAACATCCGTTTTGGGGCAGATGTAACGCGCCATAACTTTAATGTAGGCCGTTTCGAAGGACGTTCAGAGGAAGAATCCGATCCCATTTTTAGCGCGGATAGTGGTTTCAAAGCCAGTGAAACGGCCTTGTATGTTTCTGATGATTTTGAAGTCAATGATAAACTAAAATTGTACGGAGGACTTAGATTTTCAGGTTTTTACAACGATGGCAAGTTCTTTATGGGCTTAGAGCCTCGTTTCTCCATGAAGTATTCGGTCAACGATAATCTTTCCTTGAAATCTTCTTACACAAGAATGTATCAATATGTACATCTAGTGTCCAATTCAGGCGCTTCCTTACCTACAGATGTTTGGTATCCAACGAATAAAACCGTCAAACCACAATTCTCTGATCAAGTAGCCGCAGGCGTTACCGTAGCCATAGGTAAGCAGTTTTTATTATCGAATGAGTTGTACTATAAATGGCAGCACCGACAGGTAGATTTCAGAGACGGAGCCGATCTTTTCGTCAATCCGAATCTAGATGAAGAGTTTGTTTTTGGAAAGGGCTACAGTTATGGGAATGAAATTTATTTTGAGAAAAAAGAAGGAAAATTTCGAGGTTGGGTAGGCTATACCTTGGCTTGGACATGGCGCGAGTTTCCAGACATTGATGAAGGTCAGCGCTTTCCTCCAAGATTTGATCGAAGACACGATATATCTATCGTAAGCGTCTATGATTTATCCAAACGCTTCACCTTTACGGGGTCTTGGGTTTACAATACAGGAAATGCGATCTCCTTAGCAGCTGCACGGTTCTACTTCCAAGACATTCAAGGCTCTCGCCCTGATATTGGAACCATTTACACTGAGCGTAATGCCTTCCGAATGGCTTCCTATCATCGGTTGGATCTAGGAATGGTGATTAACTTATTCCTGAAAAAGCCAAAAATTGATGGAGATATCACGTTCAGTACTTATAACACTTATGATCGGCGAAATCCCTATTTTATTTACTACGATTTAGAAACGGATGAGAACGACAATGTGCTAGGCGTCAAAGCTAAGCAAGTATCCTTGTTCCCCATTTTACCAGCAGCTACCTTCAATTTTGCCTTCTAACAGAGCTTTCGGCAAAAAAATGGACTCCTAATTCGTAATTCCTAACTCGTAATTCTCCTTTAATGAAAAACTATAGTTTATTCTTCCTCTTCGCTTTAACGACTTTATTCGCTTGTGATTTAGAGCGAGAAGTGGACGTCGATTTGCCGGAATATCAAAATCAGCTCGTTGTAGAAGCCTACCTAGAAGCTGGAAAACCCTATCGTTTGCTGTTGACTGAAAGCATCAGTTATTTTGATATCCCACAGCTTTATCCCATTGATAGAAATCGACCCATTATTATTCTTTCTTCCCTAGGAGAAACACAAACAACCATACAAGATTTATTGGATTTGGGCATTATGACCGAAGACGAAATCCCCGTTCTTCCTCCTAGTATCGACGAAGCCACCGTGGTCATTACGCATATGGGAGAGGCCGATACGCTTGAATCCTTACTCTATGTAGAAATAGACGATAGGTTAGTTTCTCCAGAAGATACTGTAGAAAATGTATTCTTTAAGTTCTATAATTTCTATTCTCCGACGATAGTTCCAGAAGATTATGATAATGATTTTCAATTGAGCATTTTAGACGGACAAGGAAGAATGGCGCTTTCCAATACCCGTTTCTTACCTCCTATTCCTATAGATAGCTCTGTCATAACGTTCAATGAGACAGACACCATTGCCTCTTACCAGATATGGTTTACCGATCCTGGCGATCAAAAGAACTTCTATCGACATACTTTAAATAAGGAGAACCTCTTCAAGCGCCCCATTCAAAATTTTGCCTTAGATGACCGCTTTTTTAATGGAGAAGCCATCGTTTTTAGCACAGGCTTTGAATTGGATCGAGGAAAAACCGTCATCACGACTTTATACCATATAGATGAAGCCTATCACGATTTCCTAGAAACACTAGATGAAGCAGAAGGCGCAAACGGTAACCCCTTCGGCCAGCCAGCATCCATCATCTCAAACATAGAAGGAGGAATCGGTATTTTTACAGCACTTTCTTACCACAGAGACAGCGTCTTAGTCGAATAATCTAATAGGATTCAACTCCGAAGGCTGTTTACTTAATAAGGACGGAAATACAACAAACTCCATAGGAGTTCCCTGTCGGTAGCCACGGGTTTTAACCCGTGGTCTATAATACAAATACCAAATACCAAAAAACAAGAAACAAAAACCAAATAAATATTTAAATGGAGCTATACCTAAAGCCAACCTATTTCATTGATGCAGATCATCCCGAGGTCATTGCTTTTGCAGAAAAGCATATCCAAGGAAAAGAAAATGCTACCGAAAGGGCAATAGCCTTGTATTATGCTGTACGAGACGGCTTTCGTTATAATCCACATGACCCGGATATCCGCCACGAATCATTAAAAGCAAGTCATCTACTTAATCGAGTAAAACAAGAAGGCTATTGTATTGAAAAAGCTTGTCTTTTAGCAGCTTGTGGTCGAGTAGTTGGGATTCCTACGCGCTTAGGTTTTGGTAATGTTCGTAATCACATAGGTACTGGAAAACTCGAAAAAAGCCTTGGTACGAACTTATTGGTTTTCCACGGCTACACCGAGTTTTTTCTAGAAGGAAAATGGGTAAAAGCAACCCCCGCCTTCAATAAATCCCTTTGCGAGCGCTTAAATGTCAGTCCTTTAGAATTTGATGGTCAAACGGATTCCGTCTTTCAAGAATACAATAGAGGAAAAGCATATATGGTTTTCGAACACGACTACGGCCAATTCCATGATGTTCCACACGATTTATTTGTACAAGAGCTTCTTCGCCATTATCCTCATCTTTTCCCTAGAGAAAAAATGGCAGCAGCAGGATTAGGATGGGCCTATGATTATTTGAAAAAGGAATTTGGGTGATAGGGTATAATGGTATGTATTCAAATATTCAATAAAAAAAACAATAACGTTTAATTTTTGCCGTTTAATTAGGGTGATTTTTATTTAAATTCTAATGAAAATAAACCAGAAATAGCATTGTACAAAAGAAAAATTTAGCCTCCATTCTTAGATGTTTCAAATCTGCTGTAACGATGAGAGCACGTCGCATCCTACCTGAATTTGCTTGGCAGGCTCGATTTTACGATAGCATTATACGAAATGATAGAGCGTATCAGACGGTAAGTTATTATTATCATAGATAATCCTCGAAAATGGGATGAAGAGCGACATCATCGCAAGGCGAGCTGAAATAAATTCCAATAAAAACGAGAATATAAATATCTCTACGGATTATTTACTTAAAAATAATTGAAATAGTTTATTTTTGTCCCATAAATGCTATAAATCAATAACAACAAGGTGAATTTATCCAAAAACCACGAACCCCAGCAACCCATGCGTCGGCTTTTCCAATACCTCAAGAGCTATAAAAAGCAACTGGGGTTTTCGATGACCTATAGTATTGGAAACAAAATCTTGGATTTGATGCCGCCACTCTTAGTAGGCTGGATTGTCGATACCGTTAGTGGGTCAACGCCAGGATGGATTATTGGTTTGACGGGGACGAAGGATCCTTGGTCTTTAGCCCTGTTTATCAGCGTCATGATTGTCGTGATTTTTGGAGCCGAGAGCTTTTTTGAGTGGCTGTACAAACGTGGTTTTATGCGCCTAGCACAAGATGTACAGCATGATTTGCGCTTGGATGCTTACCAGCGATTGCAAAGACGAGAAATTGCCTACTTCGAGAAACAGCGTACTGGAAACCTCATGGCCATGCTCAATGGCGATGTTAATCAGCTCGAACGCTTCTTGAATACAGGGTTTAATGATATTCTGCAAATGGCCGTATTGATCATTTTTGCAGGTATTACCCTCTGGGCAGCATCTTGGGAGATGGCCTTGGTCGGCATGGCGCCCATTCCTATATTGTTAATAGGAAGCTTTTATTATCAACGAGCTATTTCGCCGCATTATCAAAATATCCGTGGAGCCGTGGGGCACTTGAGCAACCGCTTAGAAAACAATATTTCAGGTATTCTAGTCATCAAAAGCTTTACAGCCGAGGACTATGAAGCCAAGCGAGTAGAAGAAGCCTCCGCTCAATATAAAAAAGTCAACTACGGAGCTATTCGCCTGAGTGCAGCCTTTGTGCCTTTGATTCGTATGTTTATTGCCGTTGGTTTGGCCGTAGCAATGTTGATGGGGGCCTACTGGATTCTAAATGGTTATGATAAATTGACGGTAGGAGAATTGACCTTCTTTGCGATGATGATTCAGCGGCTTTTGTGGCCTATCACGCGCCTAGGACAGATTTTTGACGGCTATGAGCGCGCAAGTGCGAGTGCAAGAAGAGTTTTTGGCTTGATGGATTCCCCAAACCAAATTCCAGATACGCCCAATCCTGTCCAAGTAGTAAAAGCAAACGGCCATGTCCAATTCAACAACGTCCAATTCGAATACGGTAATGGTCTGAAAATCCTTAAAGGCTTGAATCTGAATATTCCACAAGGGCAAACGATTGGTTTTGCAGGTACTACAGGCGCAGGGAAAACCACCCTTGTAAAACTCCTCCTCCGCTTGTATGATGTGACTGGTGGAAGCATTACCGTAGACGGAAATGACCTGCGCGATTTCGAAAAATCCAACTTGCGAAGGCAATTAGCCCTAGTAAGTCAAGATGTCTACCTATTCCACGGAACTGTAGCGGATAATATTGCTTATGGGATGGAAAATGTAACACTAAAGCAAATCGAACAAGCCGCAAAACAAGCACAATTACACGACTTTATCACGAGTCTTCCTGATGCTTATCAAGCGATGGTCGGAGAGCGGGGTATCAAGCTCTCTGGAGGACAACGTCAACGCCTAAGCATCGCAAGAGCCATCCTCAAAGACGCGCCCATTCTTATTCTAGACGAGGCCACCAGTTCCGTGGATACTGAAACCGAACGCGCCATCCAAGAAAATCTCAATGAACTGACCCAAGGAAAAACGGCTCTCATTATCGCGCATCGTCTCTCCACCATCCGCCAAGCTGATCAAATCGCCATCATCCACGAAGGCAAAATAGCAGAGCTAGGAACACACGATGAATTACTTGATAATCAAGGAATATACGCGGATTTGTGGGCGGTGCAAACGGGCGATGTTCGCGGGTGATTTCAAAATTTCCCGCAAACTACCTTCGCTTTCCTAGCAGAGTGTAGGGCTAGATTTAAAGGGGAGTTAGCGGAGAACTTGAACGTTATCCGCGAGGATCAGTTACATTCAGCATTGTAGAAACGAATGATGGCTGTTAAATCCTGCCTACGAAATTCTCTGTTTTCAATTTTTTCTACAAGGGCTGGGCAATCGTTTAGATAGCTAGGCTACAAAAGTGTGAGTGAGTGTGGGAGTGCGTGTATGGCGGTGGCCTTGTGGGATTGCTCTCGCGCTGCGTTTCCAAGTAAAGGAGTTAAGAGTTGCCGTCAAGATGTAAAATACCACGAGCCTGCTAG
>JAHDHB010000115.1 GCA_020631545.1 Saprospiraceae bacterium
GAAAATCGCGATTTGCATGGCAGTTTTTTTTACTTTCGATTAGCCTCATTATCGGTTTCCTTTCGGTAAAAGGACTAGGGAATTTACGCTATGATGGGCATGTCTTCCTCTCTTTCCTTATAGCTTTATGGCTTGGAAAATTGTATCCTAATCGCTCTAAAAACAAGCAAGATCAAACTTCTTTATCATCAGTTTTTTCCTATGAGCGTCTTCAACATCTAGTAGTTGGCCTATTGCTGACGATACAGATTAGTGCTACTTTTGTCGCTTATTACTACGAATACCACTATTCTTTTTCTAAAGCGATGGAGGTAAGTCGTTATATCAAGCAAAATCGACTTGAAAACCATTATATCATTGGACATATGGATTATGCTGTTGCTCCTATCGCATTTTTACTGGATAAAGCCTTCTACAGCCCTTCAGCAAGAGCTTCGATTTCCTATTTGAGCTGGGATGATAAGCGTAAGCCTATTCCTAAGGACAGCTTATACCATCTAGCAAGCCAAAAGCAAGAAGAGGGACATTCGGTCTTACTTATTTCGTCTTTTAAGCTAAAGAATGAGGTTTTACTTAAGGAATATGGCATTGAATTAATGCAAGCTTTCGAGCCTGCCATAAAAGAGCAATTCTTTCTTTATCAGGTAAAAGGAAAGGAAGTCCTAAAGTAAGAATCTCTTGATTTTACTTAATACTACATACTTTCATTTTATTGTTTTTTAAACACAAAAAAAGTAGAGATTCTGAATTACAGCTAGTTCCAAAGTTTTTTTTAATCGTTTTCCCGAAGAATGAAGATAGAGGCTGCTTCCGCTCAATTCTTCCCAAAACGACAACTCATCATTCCTAATTCGTCATTCCTAATTCTTACTTGAGTGAAATTACGAACTCCAAAATCCCCCCAAAGGCTTCATAAACAAAAAAGGTTGCTCAGAATAAACTGAACAACCCTTTTATAGCTTAAAAAACGTTTATTATCTCATTAAGTACATCTTGCCAAAACCACTCTTGAAGTATTGATTGGTATTGGTTTGATAGCGCTCGTAGCTATTTCCTCCACCTCCTTGGGTTACAACTCGATATAGGTAGACGCCATTGGCCAGTTTATCGCCGAATTCATCAGTACCATCCCAAGCATATTCTGTTCGGTTATTACCGATATGCAGAGGGCCAAGCTCATCCATCGTTATTTCTCTTACCACCTTTCCTGTAACCGTCATGATTTGAATTTTCATGCTTGTCGGCAGTTCACTTCCTGTCAGCGTAAAGACAAACTGCGTCGAGGTCGTAAATGGATTCGGATAATTTAGCATATTCGAAATAGAGGCTTTGTTGATGACGTTGAAAGACACCTTGTAATCCAAGTCACCCGATTCATTCCTAGAAGGGTCACGAGCAAGCACAAATAGCTGATATTCTCCATCTACATTGAAGGTAGGCGTATATTCTACCGTAGCTTTGTTTTCACTCACTAGATTGTTAGGATCAGCAGGAGTGAAGACCAATTCAGAACTACTAAAATAGACTGGTTTAGCAGGTAAAGCCTCTCCCGGACGCAGCATACGTACTTCTATCAAAGAGGTATCACCAAGCTCAAGGTATTTATTTTCATCATTCAAAGTAACCAAAATACTTGGTTTCGCTGAAACAATATCACCGTCCATGATATGCTGCCCATCAAAGGTAACATCCAAGATAGGGTTTCGAATATCTTTTTGTACAAAGAACTTCGTCAAACCGATGTTATTGAATAAGAACTGTTCAGGTTGATCATTCTCAGGATTCGCTTCCAAGATCAACTTATTCGTTCCTTCCAAATTTCGAGTATCAATGGTAAAGCTCGCAAAAATCGTATCTAAAGCAGGAAGTGCCGCTAGTCTAGAATCCGATTCGATGATATTGTTGTTTTCATCTACGATAGAATAACGGAATAACAAGGGCTCCATATCCGTTTTAGAGAGATTCTCAATAGCTATTTCAAAATTTTGAGGCTCTCCTTGTTGTACCGTATCTTTCAAGGTAAATCGGACGTCAGGACGTAAAGCGCAATCAGGAAACTCAACATAATTTATTCTCCAATAATCCAGTTGAGCTGTAGTTTTATCAATTTGATCCTGTGAATTGAACTTCAAACGAAGATTAGGATACTGTGCAGCATCAATTCCATTTAGAGCAATGCTAGGATTAGTTGTACTAGGAATCAACGTCGTCTCTACCCCATCATTATCAATACCCAATATCTCGATTTCAGCAACGTCATTTATGGGAAGACCATCCAAATCACTTTTGGTCCAAGTAGCTGTTTCCCAACTTAAAGCAGGACCTATCGTCGTAGAAAGTATATTTCCGCTATCCCAATTCCCGTTGATGGTGAATTTATGATCAAGTAGCGCTAAAAGACTGTCTCCCAAGACCTCCATGGGCGTATAGGTTGGATCATTTTTCTTCAATAAAGCACCATAAGGTCTCAAATCATTCACGGTATTTTGAATTAAGGTAGCCCCTAATTCTGTTTGAAGTACATCAAACAAGTTTCTTGTATCATTGCCCCAATCATCTGGTGCAAAATCATCTGCGGAGAAGATTAAAACATAGTGGCCATCAGGCACATTTTGTTCAATAAAATCTATCGCAGCTTCTCGGCCAGCAGTATTGTTGGTTCTATAAAAGAATGGATAATCTATATTTCTGATAATGATACTGTTGAATAATCCAGTGTTTCCACTCTGCTTTTCGTTAATCCAAGGCTCTACTGTAATCGGATCAAGTACGACAAAGTTTAAACCTTGTAAACTAATCCCACCACGAGATTGGTGCAACAAGTAATTGTTTATAGAGAATGCAATATGAGATAAATCACCGTCTATGGCAGCACTCATGGCAGCACGAATCCGAATCTCTTTAAAATCATCAATAAACTTGAATTCTCGATTAGCAGGAAGTTCTATATTGACAAAACGATCTTTCAAGAATTGGAAGTAATGTGATTGATTCCAACCAGGGGAAGAACCATCTAAATAAATGAATGAACTTCCTTTCCATCCCGTTGAATTTTGAACGACATTAGGGTCTACCTGAACTCTCCAGTAATAAACGGTATTGTCATAATAAGGAATATCAGGTTGCCACTCCAAAACACCACCAGGAACAGTGGTAAAATTTGTCTTTTTAATGGGGCTGTTAAACTCTTCCGTGGTATCAATTTCTATATAATAGAGCAAATCCTCTGCAAAAACATTAGAAATCGAGGCTTTCAGCGTAGGCCCAGGCGTCGATACAATGCTAAACTCATAAGGATAAACAGGGTTTATATCATCGGTAAAAATAAATTGATTGACTACATAGGTATTGTTGTTCTCTCCTTGTGGCGCAGGCCCTTCAATGATAAGATCTTCGGCATCAATGTTTATGGTAAAAATGTTATTCCCAACAGATTCCGCAATTTTTGTAACATCAAAAGAATAACTCCTTGTATAATACGGCGTTGGTAATAATTCATTCACGATTTCAATTTCATTCCCATTAGGTAATGTACGAACAATTTTGATATGGAAGGAGTCCGAGATGGCTCGTCCTATATTAACGACATCAAAGTCTAATACAAAATCATCATTGATCGTAATTTCTGATGGTGAAAAAGCAACGCTTTCTCCATTTACTAAATAATCTGGCGTAGCATGGGTATTTAGCTTAATCGCAGGGTCTCCATTTAAGGTCATTTGCTGATTAATCAACTGAACGATACTACTATAATTGGACAGATCATCAATAGAAACCTGCACCAATGTTCCTAGTCCATCTTCGTAATAATCATTCGTCAAATTATCATAAAATCTCGTAGCGAAAGTATGTAAAGAGTTAAGACCAGACAAGGAAACCGAAGCTAAGAAGGCAATAGCGCCTTTGTCTTCCGCAAAAACAAACTCTTCCCCTAGATTGGGTGTAGCGGAGTGAATCTGCCCAGAGAAGCAGCCTAACGAAAGCATTACAGGATAGCGCTCAAAGTTCTCGTAGGATTCAGGAATATCTAGACTAAAATCGAAAGAATTCGAAGAGGAGTGCCCAAAAAAGGTAATCATGGAAACGCCTGTATTAATCAAAGAATCCAAAAATTCCGATTGAGAAATTTGAATAGGGTCGGTACTTGTTTTGAAAAAAGAAGTTACATCCCCTCCAAATTGTTCTTGCGAAATCACATTCTTATAAGAATTCAGATTGGCTTGAATAATTGCCTGAATCCCAGGATCTCCACCACCAAGGTGCATAATTCGTTTCATCCAACCTTTATCCTCTAAAGTCTGTGCCAAAGTGTTTTGGTTACCTTCATAAGCCTTTACTTTTGTGAGGTAAAGATCAATCTGCTCTGTTTCTAAAACGGGTAGTCGTCCAATAGGAATCCTAGGAACATTGGAATCGACCGTAGCGGTGAGTAGATTATCTGCTTGTGGCTGACCAAATGTAGGAACGTAGATAGGCTGAGCAACGTTCTTACGAATACTCTGATACCCTCGCCCATTTCCTATAATAAACATATACTTGACCTCTGGCCAACTGGTATCCGCAAACCCAGCAAAGTTTCGAATCGAAATAGGGTGTCGTTTTATTCCATAGGCAAACTGGTCATACAACTGCTGAACATCAATAATTACTGGGTTAAGTCCTGTTGAACTTCTATAACTCGCGTAATCTTGAAGATACCCTAGTGGGTCATTAATGAATTTAGCATGAGAGATCATCAAGTAATCTCCTTGATTGGCAGCATCGGAGTAATCGATGAAATTTACTTCTTCTACAGAAGTAATGAATTTTACAGGAGAACTTGTCCCCATACTATAGAGGAGTAAGTCTCTATCTTCACTAGAAGGAGGCAAAGCCACTTTCACCACGCCACCATCTAATTCTGTAACAATACGAATATTATTTGTTCGGTCATAAAGCACTGGCGCTGTACCACCATGGTTGAAATTCTGAATTTCAAGGTATTTACGATTATTCGCATCACCTAGTACTTTAAATTCAACACCGCTAGCGTTATTAAAGTTAAATTCTCTAGGGTAAATAAGGATCATCGTAGCAATCGCATGCTGATCAGCCGAAGAAAGTAAGCCTTTTGTAAACACTTTAGTAGCATTCGAAAGCATACTATTATTTATCGTTGTAACATATTCATTTACAGCAAAGCCTGAAAAAGTATTTGATTCAATAGTACCTTGTCCATCTATCTGTAATTCAAACT
The DNA here is from genome assembly GCA_020631545.1 of Saprospiraceae bacterium. Taxonomy (GTDB): domain Bacteria; phylum Bacteroidota; class Bacteroidia; order Chitinophagales; family Saprospiraceae; genus JAHDHB01. Next base: position 5,237 of record JAHDHB010000115.1, read on the forward strand.
CATGAGCTCCTGAGGAAGAAGATACTCGGCTAATCAAGGTACTTGTAGCAACTCCAGGATAAATATTTCGAGTTTGTAGGGTAACACTCTTAGATGTCCCAAAGGAGGTCGAATACCCTTCACCCAAATTATACTTAGAGTCGTACAACTCCGGATTTACATAGGCTCCTTTTGAGAATTTAGAAGTTCCTACAGCTTTTGAGGTAGAAAGCCAATACGGCTCTGCTGCCGGCAAGTTTGTCAAGTTATTGGATACTTGATCATACCTTACATTTGAGGTGGAATTATTCCAAGTAAGGAAATAAGAAATAGTATCTGAAATCAGACTATATTCTTTGTTTACTTGATGATCAGGGTTGCCATAGAGGTGAGTATCTACATCACCAATATTTTTATCCCCTCTGAATTCAATATAATCGTTGTTTCCTAGCAAACCACTAGTAGAAACATAGATAGGAATCTCTTGGCCTTTTACAAAAAGCTGGAAGTTATCCCCTTGTACGTTATTCATTGCCGCTGGCAAAGCAGATTTGGGGATTCGATAGAGCCCATTTGCGCCTACCTCGAATTTAAAATGTTCTTTACTATAATCAATCCACTCATTTCCATACAAAGTGGTTCCATCTACCACCATCTGTGCAGATAAACTACCTGCAACAAACAAAAGGCTGGTAATTAATAAAATATAATTTTTCATGCGTATGAAATATTTATGCTTCGATGAAGTATAATAACAGTTCTAGTTGATAAAAAGTTGTAACAACTTATGCCATGAACGTATTATGATACCACTCTTAATCAATTTGCTCAATAATAATTCTAGGAGGTCTTGGCATTCCTCGTTTAGTAGATTTTTTCACTTTTTCACGGCTGTTGATTTTCAAGTCCATGATTAAGGAAACTACATGAGAATAAAGGACATCTGAATAATTCCCTACATTGGTAAGGGCATAATCAATTTTTAGTCCTCCCATTTTTAAACCAACGCCTACATTGGGCTGAAAGGTAAAAGAAGAACGATTAGGATTTAAATCGTCTTTGATTTTTTGGATATTGCCTATGCCCCCTCTCAAAAAGAGAAATTCTTTATAGGCCAATTCCATCCCAATATGCGGATCTACATTAAGATATTTTGTACTGACCAAGACATTTCGACGTCCAACGGAAGAAAAATCAAGATTTACCTCCATTAAGAATCGAATCTGCTCTCTTAAAGAAACTTGGTAAGCAACACCTGCGATGATAACGGGTGACGTAATTTCAAAAGAACTTTTAGGAATTTCATTATCCGTGTAATTCAAAATCAATTTTTCTTCGTCAGTAAAATTGAACTTCCATGCATTAAAGGTACTCGTAATATCTCTAGCCATCAAGCCAAAGCGCCAGTTTCTTTTTAGGTTATAAATCAACCCTAAGTCTAAACCAAACCCCCAAGCAGAACCAAAAGGGCCTACTTTTCTATAAATAACTTTGGAACTCGCCCCAAGTTGCATCTTTTTAGACGGGAGTTTTTGGGAATAGGTAAAAAACCCGGCATAATCCGCTGCAGAAAATGGCGTTACATTTTCAAAATTAATGCTTCCGTCTGCATCAATTAGATTGAAGGTATTCGGTATATTATCTACTCCAAACCGTATGACAGTGACCCCAAGTACAGCATTACGGGCACTATTGGCTATAGGTTTTGCTAAGGATAAATAGTCAAACTTCCCTATTCCGGCAAACCACTCCGAATGCATAGCACCAAGTTGAAAAGTAGATTGAACATCCGACATCCCAGCAGGATTCCAATATCCTGCTGTAATATCATTCACGCTTGCTACCTGAGCACCAGCCATTCCATGGGCTCTAGCGCCTATCCCAATAGCAAGAAATTCATTACTATATTTGGGCAATTGGGCAAAACTCGCAAAGGTTACTAAGCAAAATAATAGGGTTCCAGCTAAAACAGGTATCGGTCTCGGCATTATTAGTTGGCATTTTTAATTTGTTCCTTGAAAAACGCAAAATCGACATTAATCAACATGGAAAAGACATGTGAATAAAGTTTCTCTTGTTGATCGCCTAGATTTGTAAAAGTGTAATCTAAACGTACTTTCCATAAGTTAACGCCAATACCTGCGCTAGGTTGCATTGCCCAAAATTCTTTTCCTAGTGGATCAGATGATTTTTGGAAGTTGCTCAAGCCTCCTCGAAGGAAGATCAACTTATTGTAATCAATTTCTAATCCAGCAGAAGGATTCATACTTATGGGATTACTCCGTACAAGTGTATTCCTTTTACCATCTGTAGTTACTTGAAAATCTAGTTCTCCTAAGAGTCCAAAGGTTCTTCTTTCAGCCACCTTGGTTTCGTTTGATTTTCTACGTTTGCCTAGAGGGAAATTTTTCCCATAAGCCATTCCTAGAATAATCTGCGGTTTGGTAATTTCTAAACTATTGATGGGAATTTCATTATTTGTCAAGGCCAAGACCTCTTTTTCTTCATCTTTTAGTTTAAAACTCCATGCATTGAATGTAGATGTCACATCTTTGAGCATCAAACCAAGTGTAAAATTATCACTCACATGATATTGTCCTCCTAGATCTAGCCCAAAGCCCCAAGCAGTAGCAAATGGCCCTACTTTTCGATGAACAATTTTTACATTTCCTCCCACATCTAGCTTATCATTCACGCCTTGTGCATAAGAGAAAATAAAGCCATAATCGGCAGCGGAAAAAGGAACAACATTATCAAAGTTGATAGAACCATCATCCTCGTAAAGGGACAAAGTATTGGGTATATTGTCGATACCAAATCGAACAAATGAAAACCCAAGCGCCCTTTTCACTTTATCTTCTGCTGTTTTTAGGGGGCCACCTACAGAAAAATAATCGTATTTACTGATACCCGCAAACCATTCGGAATGCATAAACGTCGTTTGCATGTCATCTTTAATCCTTGCTAAACCCGCTGGATTATAATGACTTGAAGTAACCTCGTCTGAAGAAGCAACCAAGGAATTCCCCATGGCTATTCCTTTTGCTCCAACTCCTATAGAGAGGAACTCATTGCTGTATTTTTGAGCAAACAAAAAAGAACTTAGTGTTAGCAAAAACGTTAAAACCGAAATTTCACGCATTTTTATTCGTTTCATGTGATAATGATTGAACCTCTCTAATCGTTAAATAATCTACCTAAAATGTTGTCTGGATTGCCTTTAATAACTCAAAATAACCGGACGCTCATCATATTTTCATCTTAGTTAGCTAGAGAACATTCATTTCTTTGCTAAAGAAATTATGACAATTTATTTTGCAAATGGTTTAAAAATAGCTCAACAAACATTCCCAGAAAAAATCGAGCCGATTTTTGTTGTCACAATTTACGGAAAAACATCCAAAACCAAGACTCAAAAGGATATTTCCAACATCTATGACTAATTCGCAAAATTAACAAACTAGCTTCACAAAATAGTATGCTGATGCCTTATTTCTCAATAAAGACAAAAGAAGGACAATTTTATGCTGGCTAATTCATGAAAAATCATCCTAAATGTAAAGGATAGCTGTACAAATTACCCTTTAAGCATTAACCTGTTGTAGTTTTTTCAACAATTTTGACATACCTTTCCCTCCTCTTCTAGCCTTATTGCTCCCTAAGCAAAAAAAATCTTGATTTATTTTTGCTTAGGGACATCATAAGCCAGTGGTTCTGCGATTCTAGTGGTTCTGTTCAGAAATACTAGATAGTTTAGACGCAGTACCTCTTAATAGAAGAACAAATCATGAAGGAAGAATATGAGGCCATTCCGTAAAGACGCTTCTTGAAAATACGAGGTAAGATTTAAGAAGTATGATTATTATTATTTGGTACCAAATAATAATTTGCGCAGTGAGTTTTTCATAGATCTTACATCATAAATCGTATTTTTCATGAATTCCTACCTTTCGGAGTAAACCCAGAATATTGAAAATTCGTCATCTTACTATTACTCCAACACGCAAACGCTATGGTCTTTAGCTTTTTAAAGCTTTCAAAATAAAGCGCTGCAAGAACTTTTTTTACGGTATTCATCGTAAAACGAGTTCCTTATTGCTTGAGGAATCTAAAATTCCAAATGTCAATATCTTCCACAGATACCTGAGGTTATTACGGATTTTGTATTGGGACAACTATTTTTGGTAAGTAGAGCTTTGGCCTATAAGATTAGTTTTTATGAAATAAATAAAGCCGAATTCACAAGATTTCTATCTTCCTATTTCTCAACTTGTAGAAACGTTCTTAATCCTTATTTTTCTACTCGTTTAGTGCATAAAAGAGATACTTTCAACCTTGTTTGTATATCAAACGTGAAAAGTTGTGGATTTGTTATTCAGGTGTTAAAAAAAATTTAAAATTGTTTTTGACCTAGGGGTATAATAAAGCCTTCATACCTATAAAAATCGCTAATTATCTAGCTTTTACTAAAATGGTTTGGAATTATTTTTAATTCAGAAACGTTATATTTTTTACTCAAAAGACAATTAGTAAGCTCTAAAAGCATGTTTAATTTTCATCCTTTGGGCTAAAAAAGTGTCTTTGAGTCCTGACATTAGTTAGGCTATTATCTAGGATGCTGGCCAAAAAACACCTTCGTCAGATCAAAAATCCATCTTTTTTATCTCCAAAAACGAAATTTAAACATACTCTAAGTATTTTTGCGCTTCAAAATCAATTATCATGAATTTTATCGAAGAACTAGAATGGCGCGGCCTCATCCAAGACTACACGCCAGATTTGAAAGACGAATTGGAAAAAGGGATGCTTACGGGCTATATTGGCTTCGATCCTACAGCGCCTTCTTTACATATTGGGAACTTGATTCCTATTACCCTGCTTATTCATCTGCAACGCTATGGGCATAGGCCTATTATGCTGGTAGGGGGTGCTACTGGTCGCATTGGCGATCCTTCTGGTAAGGATAAAGAACGACAGCTACTTTCCTACGAGGTACTCGATGAAAATGTGCGCCACCAAGCAGCTCAAATGAGTAAGTTTCTTGATTTTGAAACGGGGGAAAATAAGGCGGAGTTGGTCAACAACTATGATTTTTATAAGGGAATGGATGTGCTTTCCTTTTTGCGAGATGTGGGAAAACACATCACGGTGAATTATATGATGGCTAAAGATTCAGTCAAAAATCGCATCAATATAGGTCTTTCTTTTACGGAATTTAGCTACCAACTTATTCAAGGATACGATTACAAATGCTTGTGCGAGCAATATAATTGCTTGCTTCAAATGGGCGGTTCTGATCAATGGGGAAATATTACTACTGGTGTAGAATTTGTTCGTAAGATGTTGGGCAAGAAGGCTCATGCCTTAACGACGCCACTACTTACGAAGCCAGATGGTTCTAAATATGGGAAGTCTGAAGGAGGAAATATCTGGTTGGATCCGAATTTGACAACGCCTTACCAATTCTATCAATTTTTCATCAACAGTTCTGATGAAATGTTGGATCGCTTGTTGAAAACGTTCTCTTTAGAAAGTCGTGAGACTATAGAGGCTTTATTGGCTAAGCACCAAGAAGCTCCAGAATTACGGGTTGGCCAAAAAGCCTTAGCAGAAGAATTGACAACGCGGGTACACTCTAAGGAAGCAACAGAGTTGGCTATTCGAGCATCAGAGTTCTTATTTAATCGAAAGATGAATAAGGAAACGCTTTTAAATACGCCTTCGGAAGTTCTTGAAGTGGTCGGTAAGGAAATGCAAAGCTACACGATAAGTGCTGCTCAGCTTGAAGCTTCTAATAATTTAGTAGATTTCATGTCTGGCAGTTTAATTGAAAGCGTGAATATTGTGGATTCGAAGGGTACTGCACGCCGTGCGATTAAGGGCAATGCGGTTGCTGTAAATAAGGAAAAGATCAAAAATCAGGACGCCGTTATTACTAAAGCCGATTTCATTCATGATCGTTATCTAATGATAGAAAATGGCAAAAAAAATAAGTTCTTGATTATCATGGAAGCGTAATTTTCGCGTTAATCTTTTCTTACTTTCTTTATTTTTTATTAAAGAAAGGGGGCGTTTTTCTTTGAAAATTGCTAGAGTAATTTTAGTTTTAGGAGATTTGAATGGATTTTTTTTATTCTAAAACTTTTTACCAAATGAAATTATTCAAAAACGCTTTGTTTCTTCGAGCGGTAGTATGTGTTTTCGCGGCTTGCAAGAAAGGAGGCCCTTCTGCTGACGATATGGCTAAAAAAGCTTGTGATTGTGCGGCACCTCTTCTTGAGATGAGTGATAAGATGGCTAGTGCTTCTCCTGATGAGAAAGAAGCTTTAATCAAAGATTATCAAACCGTTACAGAAACATCCATGAAGTGCATGGAAGCTCTTTCTAAGGATATCAAATTGGAAGGTGATGCTTTAGCGAAGTATGAGACGGCTTACCAAGCTGCGTTGAAATCAGCTTGTCCAAAGCTATCTCAAATGTTGAATCCTCAGTCTTAAGAAGGTGGACTTAACAAAGAGAATCAATTGATGTTAATTTTCTGAGGTAGTTGAAGCCTACCAAAGAGCTATTAATATGAAAATTACTCAAAAGGGGCACGGAATCGTGCCCCTTTTGCTATTTTTGGGTTTTTATGAATACTTTATCGTGTCTCATCTTCAGTTTAAAATGAATAAAATGAGTGTAGAGCAACAATCCTCCAAGCTAGTTACCATTTTCAAAATACTAGGAATAAACTTTTTAGTTCTTGTAGGCTTGTTATTGGCGCTCAATATTTGTTTTATTTTACTCTACGAAGTTGATAATCTTTTTCAAAAGCCTTTCGAGGATTCTAGAGGCACATTGGACATCTATAAGGAGATTCCTTGGGCGAAACAGCACTTTCACGAATTTGAAAACTTACCGACGGAATATCGTTCTTTTGTTGGTTGGAGAAGGTTGGCTTTCCAAGGGGAAACGATCACTATTAATGAGGAGGGCATCAGGAGGACGACGCAACATCCTAGCGTTAAGGATGAGGCGCCACATATTGCTTTGCTAGGAGGGTCTACAATGTGGGGTACGGGTTCAGATGATCCAAACACGATTCCTTCTCTCCTTGCTCAAGCCTTACAAGGTGATTATCAAACCATTAACTTAGGAGAAACGGCTTATAATGCTTATCAAGGTACGCTTTTTTTACAGCAACAGTTGATTCATGGTTTGCGCCCCAAAATTGTGATCGCTTATGATGGGGTCAATGACCGGTACTTGCCTGAGGAGAAGCGATTCCTTAACCGTAGAGAGGGCCAAATTAACGAGGCTTTAAATGCTTTTGGCAAGGAACCCCAACAGACCTTATCTATAAAAAACTATATGCTGAAACCCTTAATGACCTTTATTGGCTTAGTAAAATCGCGATTTCAAAAACCTATGGCGAAGAAGGATAAACTTTATACGCAGGAAGAGTTAGAGCTTATTGCTAGAAGGTTGTTGGAGAGTTGGTTAGCGTCTAAGCATTTAGCGGAAAACTATGGGGCTCAGTTCATTCCTGTTCTACAGCCTAATTCCTTTGTTGGTAGTCCAAACATTAGTCATTTAAAACTGAGTTTAAAGCCTAATGTAAAAAACTACTATAACCTTGTTCGCCAGCTTATCCAAACGCCTCCTTACCAAGAGTTACGCCCTAACTTTCTAGATTTGACGGATGTTTTGGATGGCGAGGAACAGGTGTATATTGATTTTTGTCACTTAACACCGAGGGGGAATGCCCTTGTTGTTGCATCTATGGCCCAACATTTATCCAAGTTAGGCCTAGGGACTGAGTCCTATTAATTTTAGGGGGTAGGTGTAGCCTGTTTTCCTTGTTTCTATTTGCCGTTATTACCTTTTATTTTTCAGGGAGTTGCAGCCCCGATAGCAGTGGTATCTGGTGCTGATGAAGGGGTGTGAAGCAAAGGATGTGGATGGCTGACGTTTAGGAAGACGGGCACATGCTTATGCTGAACCACCTGAAACAGTGCCGGATACAAACGGATAGCGGGATAAGCTGCCCAAAAAATCAACTTCATGCTAAATCAATCGAGTGAGTGAGAAACCAAGGGAAGATTAATAAAATAATTGAGTGTGTAATGAGGCAATAGTGCAAATACATTATACGTAAACTATTGCCACATGGAAAACACAAGACGGCTACGCCATTAGCTATCCACGATAGCTATCGGGATTTTGGCGT
>JAHDHB010000116.1 GCA_020631545.1 Saprospiraceae bacterium
ATTTAGCTGCAAGTGTTGTTAGAATTCGCTTCACAATTTTCTGACCTTCGAATTCTTGGCGGCTCAGGGTTGTAATAGCAAGCAGAAATTCGAGTTTAGCCACCTTTATTAGTTCTGCATTGGTAACTTGCAAAATACTGGCAATGGAAGGTGAAAGCGTTTTAAAATGTATCGAAAACTCTTGATATACTTTTGAATTCCAACAAGCGGCAAACAACTCGAACTCCTTATCGTCTAAGCTTTTAACTATTGCAAATCTCGATTGTTTGTTTTGAATAAGCTGATTAAATAATATTTTGGCACGACTCGTTTGTTTTTTGGAATGATGGGCAAGAAATTCTGTACTATTGAATGCTAGGCTAGGGGAAAACTTCAAGTTCTCTAGCCCTAGGAAATGCAAAAATTGATTTTTCTCTAGTTCCCATTTCGCTTCCTTATCAGAAGGTATATTTTTGACGGAATTAGGTGCTTTTTTCCACCTTTTTAGCCTTTCAAAGAGCAAGGGTTCTAACTGAATTTTCAACTCTAAAACCTTAGAGAATAACTTTTTAACGAAAACAGAAAAGGTAAAATTATGCTCAACAGAAAGACTCCTCAAAACAAACTCTAGCACATTTTCCACCTTTAAAGAAGCACTAGGCGACGAAATTAATGCCTTCAGTATTTCATTTTTGGTCTTAAGTAAAATTTGCGCTTCATTTAGTGGCAAAATATGCGTTAGCGGCATCCTAATGGCAGCAAATTGGGTTTGAAATTGTTGATATAATTGATGTTTCCAACAGGCAACAACCAAGGATATACCTTTATCATCCAAGCTTTTAACTATTGCATGGCGAGCAGTTGGTTCTTGAAGCAAATCGGCCATAAATGCTTTAGCTTCTGCGGTCGGTGCTTGAAGATAGCGGATGATAAATTGAGCGGCCTCAAGTTGTTTCTTACCCGGTTTGTTCGATGATTTAAGGCCTAGAGCATGTAAAAATTGATGCTTATCCTCTTCCCAAGCAGAACGAGCAGGATTCTGCTGTGGAAGAATAGCATTGGGTTGTTCTAACCATTCCTTAAACCAAGTTATATAAGGTGGTTCTAACACCCTATTTTTTCTCCGAGCAGTCAATAACAACTTATCGATTAGCGATTTAAGTGTAGTATTATACTCAACAACTAGCGCAGCAAAAAACTGAGCAATTACATTTTTAGGTTGTAATGCTGTTTCATTGAGTTGGGTTAAGGCTAGCAGTATTTTAGATTTTACTGCTAATTCTTTAGGACTATTTGGAAGGAATTGAATGCCGGTCAAAAGTGGCAACAATACTTTTAAATGCACTTTTATTTCATTCAACAGGTTGTTGCGCCATAAATCAACAATAAGCGCTAAACATTTGTCATCCAAATTATTAGCTATGCTTGTTCTTGACTTATGCTGTAGCAAAAGTTCATAAAAAAAGATCTTGGCCTCCTTGCTTTCCTGACGGCAATAGGACTGGATTAGGGTAAAGAATTGAGCTGCATTTAATTTTGAAATGCTTGGAGCATGTTGACGTTCTTTTATAGCAGACAAGCCCAAAAAATGTAAGATTTGGGCTTCTTGTAATCTCCTTACTTCCTTCGAGTCAGCCTTGTTTCTAGATACAGTATCCAATGTAGATTCTTCTCCCTCATCCAACATCCTTTTCCTTCTAGCAAAAACGGCAAAGTGTTTGGCTATAGCTGCCACTAAATCACTGGTTTTCTTATCATATTGAGTTGATGCTCCTTCAATTTCTAGCTTTAAAATGGGTAGCAAATCATTAATTTTATTACCTGTCTGAGCACTTAAATCATGAAATATTTGGACTAAAGCATCAAATAGGGTCAAGTTGTTGCTTTGCTTGGATATAAATTCTAGTAAGCTTTCTTTATAATATTTTTCTGCTTGCTTTTCCTCTACCTTCAATATTGTAATTATAAAAGGCATTAAGGTTATAAAAAATGCTTCTACGGCCTTTGCAAGCCCTTGTTTTTTGACATCAACAATCAAGCAGAATGATTTGTTATCCAAACTATTAATGATTATTTTTCGTCCATCTACAGAGCCTAATCTTCGGTCTATAAACTCTTTTGCTTCTTGAGGTTTATTTTGTAAATAACGTTTTAAATCTTTATAAAAATCATTATTGTTATAAGCAGCATTTTGCTCTTTTATTAATGAACTAGACGTATTTTTCGTAGTACTATCTAGGAAATGAGCCAATTGCTGCGCGATAAGTTCCCAGTCCACGCGCATAGGAGCAGCAGGTTTAGCAATAAAAGCAACCGATTTCGTATAAGAGGCTACTATTTTTTCCAACAGCTCAAAGTTCGTAGTTGAGTAATTCTCAGGATTATTTTTTATAGTAATCTGAATATTAGCGATTAAGCTTTTAACACTTCTCCCTTTTTTCTCTGCCAAGCGGTGGAGCAAGGCTTCCATTACTACACGAGCATCTAATTGATTAGACGAAAAATATCGAACGCTAGCAAGTAATTCTTCTTGAAAATAGGTGATAATTTTTTCCTTTGACAGCTCCGTTACAACTTTTAACAAAGGCAATAAATGCTGAAATTGTGTGTACGTGGACTCAAAAAAATTTGCTTTCCAAACATCAACTACTAGTTTTAAAAGCTTGTTATCTAAGTTTTTAACGATGACTTCTCGCGTTTGTTGTTCTAGTAAGTACGTCGCTAAAAAAGTTTTTACCTTTTCAGGATGGATTTTATACCATGATACTAGTTCATCATATAAAATATGCTCCTTCCATTCCGCCGTTTTTGCTCTAACTTTATGCTCTTCTAACACCTCATAATCAATGTATTCTCCTTGAATTCTTTCTTGATTTAGTCCCCAAAAAGCTAAAATATTTTGCTGAAATAGTTGCCAATCCTCCAATTGGTTGAAGTAGGCTTCCGTAGGATTTACAACTAAGTGCTGACTATTATTTTCTTTTGCCCAATTGGTGCTCAATTGCCCTGCTATTTCATTCAGCATAGCAAATCTTCGCTGACCTCCACGCGCTTCTTTTGTGCTAATCTCTTGAATTACTTTAACTAAGGCTAAGGAATCCAGGTTTGTAGTATTCGCCAGTTTCTTCAAGCAAATTTGCAAAAAACGATGTGGAAGACATTCTTTTTGATAATTTTCTAACAGCACGTCAAACAAGGCTTCATACAGTTTTTTGTTCATCCCTAAACGCAGAGAAGCAGGAAAAAAAGCAGCTTTACGAAGCGCGGCAAATGCAAGTTGTATTGTTTCTATAAACCCATAGAGAGCAGGATTCAAATGCTTGATAATCTTATCAATTGTTGTTTTTGGCAATTGATATAACAGCCTTTTTTTTAGGGCCTCATCGTCAGCGTATTTTATTAACTTCAAAAAGAAAAAATGCGCTTGATTGGCTAGTAATTTTTCAATGATTTGACCGGGCTTTTTATCCTTTTTTTGGGTTGCCCACCAGGGCAAATATCCATTGCTTAAAAAGAACATGACAATATCCAGATCCGTTACATTTTTGGCCTTATTTTCCTTGTCTAAAGCCGTCTTTTTTGCCTTTCTTAAATGTACTAAATCTGCTTGCTCAATTTTCGCCAGTAAGTTGTTTATTAAATGGTTACTAGGGTAGCTTAGTTGGGCAATTTTTGACCAATTTTCTAGGAGTATAGCGGGTGAAGCCTTCAAATGTTCTGCTACACGGAATAAGGCTTGTTCTAGTACTTTTTGTTGAAAATTTTGCTCATTCCATGCACAAAGAATCGATTTATTCAGGACATTATACACCATTTTTTTGGAGAGCTTATGTGCTCTAGCAAAGAGCAACAAATAGGCTTCCATTTTAGAATAAAAATGCGGCTGATTTTGGAGTAAATCTTGGAAAAACTTATCTAAATTAGCTTTAGGAATTTGTAATTTTATGCGTTTAAGAATTCGCTCTCGGTGTGCAGAAGTTTTTATCCATTGTGCTATACTTGCAGGATGTTTACTTGTAATTTTTGTCCATAGCTCAAGAACCGTTGTACGTTTTTTCAAGCGTCCCCACTTTGGCACACTACCGTAGGCCAAAAAATATTTCAACAGGTCTATTTCTTCATACCTTGTGCTAAATTCCGCCAAAATATATACCGTATCTTCTTGTTTTTTAGTTACAAAAATCGTTTTAAATTGTTTTTTTTCAACGGAATACAGGCGTTGAAGTTCCTCAACAATTTTGGTATTTAATTGCACTGCTTGGTAGGCACTTTTCGGCATTTTGAATAGAAAATTAAATACCGTAATCCAGACTTTTCGTTGTACTTCCTTTTTCTTGGATTTCAGTTCAGGGATTTGTGCTACATCTTGAAATAATTGTTGGATTATAAATTGTAAATCAGGAAATTCCTTTCCCCAAACTTGATTGATAATTTCTTGCAATAGTTTTTCTTCAAAACGATATGCCAACCTTTTGCTTACTTTGTCTTGTTGTTCAACAGATTTAAAAAACTGTCGTAGACCATTGGAATCTTTGCGCAATACTTCAAGGAGAATATCTTTGATATTCAAACTTTTATCTATCCACCAAGGCAAACGCCCTTGAACTAGATAATTTTGCAGCGCCTCTAAATGTTGGCTACTTTTAGAAATTGATTTTTCCTTTTTTGTACTTGTGTTTGTTGTTTTTGTTGAAATTTGTTTACTAAGGCTTTCTCTTAATATTTGTTCAATTTTACGTTTCATTTCTTCATCTAAAGGATGTAGGCTGATTTCACCTAAATCTAGCTCAATGCGTTCGTATTTGGACTGTTTTCCTTCCTCAGCAAATTCGTCCAGCACTTTAGAAAGAATCGGGAGAATCTCTTGGGCATAGCGTTGCTTTAAGGCTTCACTTCCTTTTCTAGCTTTTTTTTCATCGCCAAATTGCAACTCAAAAGTCTGTTTTTTTACAATATGGTTGTGTTTGGAATCCATAGTGCTTAATCCTTGTTTAGTTCAAGCATAAAATCAATCAATCTAAAAGCAACATCATCTAAATCAGCGGATAAGGAGGGAAGTGCTTTTTCCCTACGCCAAGCTTCATACAGCGTTTCGAATTGCATCATTTCCTCTACATCTAGCCAATAAAAATCAATAGCCAAATGCCCGGGTACGTTTTTGTTAAATATTTTTTCAAAAAGTGTTCTAAAATGGTTCTGTTGAAAACGCTTGGGCCAATCGGGCAGCATAACGCTCAATCTTAAGGATAAAAAATCACTATTCAGCAGTAAATCTGGTCTTCCTTCGCTAGTAATATTGGTTTTTCCTTGCAAATCTGTTGTAGATTCCAAGTAGTCGATTAAATCATAAATTGCATCTTCAGCATCTTCTAGCTGTTCATATTTTTTGTATAATTTTGCAATAGGTACCTCATTATCATCGCTTAGTACCCCCACATAGCCATTTTCGTCTTTTTCAAGAGAATAGTTATCGATTTGAGTTCCAAAGGTCGATAAATTCAACAATACATATTGTTGCTGCTCTAAAGAGGCAGCTTTATAAGCATGAAGAATAGGCAGTCCCTCATCATTATTTAGTATTAATTGATATTTTGGAGGTAATACAGAACGCAACAGCAAATGCTCTAATAAATAAAATCCTTCTCCTTCTAAATTTAAAGCTTCTAAGTATGCAATCAACTCTTTTATAGCTTTTTGACATTCTTGGTAGCTCAATGCTTCAAATACTTTAGCAGCGGGAATATCAGGCGCATGAAATACAACGGCATAATGTTGATTTTCTGTATTTTTTACGATGTTATAATGCTCTTCTTTTACGCCAAACTGCAATAAACGATAGAGTAAGTTATCATCTTCACCAAAAAAAATAAACTCTGATTGATAATCCAATTCGATGTTTTCTTCTGTTTCTTCCTCTTCTAGGCTTTTTTTACAAGCTACTTCACGTATGTTATTGTTTTTAAGGCCTTCAGCTTCATCAATGGGTAGTTCTTGAAAGTCTAAATTTGCTAGATCTTCTTCAAATTCTTGCAAATTTCCTTGGGTAAAAGCTTGGGTCAATTGACGAGGATTATAATGTTCTATGTTGAATAGAATACCTATTTTTTGCTGTACAGGTGCTATATTTTTCCGATCTTCTAGGGGCAATGAATAGTTAAATCCTTTGGCTCTATTGGTGCTAATGAATGGATAGTTTTGTAAAAATTGTGCCTTTGCGATGATAACTCCTTGCTTATTGAGTGCATGGGACTGCGTTATAAGATACGAGGTATCAAAGTCTTCACAAAAACGTGCCATTAAATGATCCAAAAATCGGTTTTTTCGATCTAAATTATCATCATGATGAGCGACAAGTGCATCAAGTTCAGCTTTATAGTGCTCTAAATCTCCTACAATTTCCTTAAGCCGCGGAATATCATCAGGCAATTGGTTAAAATAAGTATTTAAAGTGTTTTCATCAATGGAAAATAATTGATCAACCTGAGCTAATTGTGCTAGAAAATTGGCAATTAATTGCTCAAAAAACAACAAATAGCCCTTGAGTTGCTTCGCATAGGCTTTCCTTGCTTCAGGAACATTGATCGGCAAACCAAACTCGCCGATACCATACACGCCAGGGAAACTTTTCTGAAGGGAGAAAAATTTGCCGATATTGTTTTTGGGTCGATACGTTGGAAAATATTTACCTTCTACTTATTTTGAAGTGTTTAGCATTGGAATGCAAATGTTCTTGCAGCATTTTACTAGCCATAGAAAGACTAACTAAAACAGGCATCCACCCTCGAAAAAACTGAATGGGGTATTCGGTTAGTTCTTCCATATATTCCTCAAAATCATTGTCTAGTACAGGGTATCTATTCGCTTCCAAGGTTATCACATCTCCCTCTACAGGAATATCGTCTTTAAAGACTTCAAAATTGCGAATAGCGCGAACGCCCTTGATACCTGATACAATTTCAATGAGGTCAGAAATATAAATTTCCGTCAACAGCGGCTTCAACTCATCGGGTTTGAGCACACCATTTTGGGTAAGGGGCCCATCGAAAATTTCGCCAAAATCAATACCTTCTTCAATCAATTCTCGATAAGAATACATTTTCACCCTAGGAATAAGGTTCTCTTCCAGTGCATAAAATAGCTGAGCAAGAATGGCTTCTGCAATGCTTTCGTTATCAATATCAATCTCAGCACGAATGGTGATGACCGTCGCTTCTAAAATTTGAACCTCGTTAATGTCTTCACATAAATTACGATTTTTGCAGTATATATTTTTAACTTTTTGCTTAACTTCTTCTTTTTCTTGCTCTTCTAGTTTTTCATTGAGTTGTAATTTAAAGTCATACAATCCATTAATTCCCTGCGCATTATCCCGTACAGGAACCACCCAAACATTCTTAATTTCGGGTAATTGATCCAAGATTAAAATTCTATAATCATTGATCGTCCAAGGAGAAACGGGGAGGATATCGTGTACATTAAAAAAGGCTCCCGGCACTATGGCCTTGTTCGCGCTACGCCTTGAGCTCAAGAGTTGTTCAATATCAAAATCCATCCGATATCCTAGATCGGTGAGGGCAAAGCAAAGCTGCTCCAGAATCGTAACGCCCGGATCATGCTCGTTATAGTCTGTCCAAATATCCCCAGCAAGTTTCTGCGCTAGTCGAATCCCCTCTTTCCGCAAATAAGCAAAATTGAGGACAGATTCTTCTGGGATGTGTTTGTTTATGTGTTTGGGCTGTTTCAATGATAAATACTTGATTGTTAAAACATAATACTTTACAATTAAAGGCTAAACTTTTGACCATAAGTACATACGATTTGCCGTCAGGAAATAAATACGAGTTTGTCGTTTTGGCAATTCCATATAAGTAATATGCTACATTTCGCTTAGCGTTAAGCATTAAAATTGCAAGTACAATCCAACTCTTAACTACTAACTCTAAACTATCAACCTTTTTTACCAAAGTCTTGTGATGGCGTACTTTATAGGCCTTGGTTCATCCAGTTCATTCATGCCGTAATGCGTCATGGTTCGAATTTGTAATTGATAATTGTGGACGTCTCCTCTCCAACGTAGGCTGATTCGATTCCAAAACCATCCCCAATAAGCACGCGTATGTCGTATACGCCAACGCGATGCACCAAAGGTAGCTACGGCAATGGCATGGGTAAAAGCGTATTTTCCTCTTCCCTTGGAGCCACGAATCGAAGCAACGACTTCGAAAGCTTGGATTTCATCCAATTCGGTTAAGATGGGATGCCATTGGCCGTCTCCTGGTACTTCACCCGAATTATAATTCCCGATTCGCCCTTGCATACTCACCATTCCATTCACCTCTAAGGGGTGCTTGGGGGCATCGGTCATGATGCCTACATTGCCACCGTCTTTTAAGAAGAGTGACGATTCCCCATCAGAGCCTTGAAAGGCTAAACCTCTGTTTTCCTTGTCTTTATTGATGGCCATTGTCCACTCAGGCTCCTTATCTCTGATGTCATCGTAGAAACTCAACAAACTCTTGGTATTTCCCTTGGGGGAAAGCATTAGCCCATCTTTGTCGGTTTTCGAAAAACCGTCATCGACTTTATTGACTGTTGATTCAATCAAATCCGCGAAATTGACCTCTGTAGGCGAGGTGCCTTGTTTAAAATAATTTTTGAGTGTACTTCTATTGAGCAAGGGCATAACTATTCGTTTTGCTTGATTAAATAAGTGTTTTTTCTTCGCTGTTGCTTAGAAAGACACGTTGACAGAGGGCATAGGACAATCCGCGATAAAGATGTCCTACCATTGAAATCGAAGGCCACGGAAAAGACTAACGCATCGTACATACTACTTTGATTTAGAATGCCTTTTCACTTTTAGAAAAAACATTTTTTTTCGACTTGGATTACTCTTCTCCTCTTTTCCATTCTCTTCTTTCAACTTCAACGCTTCTGATTTTCCTAGGATAAAATCGGTACCTAGAATCATCGTATTTACGGCGGCTGGTTCTGGTGCTTTGTAGCTATTTTCATCTAGGAGTTCAATGGATTGCGCTTTCATTGGAACCAATACCGACCAAGGCGTACTGGCTTTCACAAAAGGGGAATGACTAACATCTGTAGCCGTATCGTAGTAGGTCTTGCCTTCTTCATTGTCAAACACTTGTACCATTGAAAAACGTGTAACAAACTTGACATAGGGACGGTTTCGAATAAAATTC
This sequence comes from Saprospiraceae bacterium, assembly GCA_020631545.1. Lineage (GTDB taxonomy): Bacteria > Bacteroidota > Bacteroidia > Chitinophagales > Saprospiraceae > JAHDHB01. Next base: position 9,183 of record JAHDHB010000116.1, read on the forward strand.
AATACGACATTTTTACTCAATTCGCCTCCTATATTTAACTTGGTTTTAGCCTGTCGAGTCCAAGGACAGATATAGGCTAAGAGGTCTTGATTTAGGCGTTTTATATAGCTACCATTGTTTTTGCCTCGTTCGAAAATAACCCCACAGGAGATTTTTAGATTCTCATAAGTGGGGTTGCGTACTTCTATGGAAGCAAAGGGAGACGCATATTGCGTAAGGAATTCCTTGACTTCTTGCAGTATATCATAGGTCGCTTTGGGTGCCAATACTTCACCATCATGATGAAGTGCTGGAACGACAACGGCGACTAGGGTGCCTGGGGCCACAAATTTTTCGTTTCCTCTTGAAGGAATACACTTAATTTGAAAAATATTCGGAAAATGTTCTAAGACTAATCGTTCGTAATCCCAAACATTTATCGCACGGTTTTTATGGCGTAGGCGTTCGCTGACACGCGTGTAGAACTGCATTTCGGTTTCCTTCTTACGCCCTCCGAAAGAAGGGTAAGGTTGATGAACTTCGTGTATTTCACGCCTCGCCTTGAACAAACCTTCAATGGAATGGGCTTGTAGGACTTGGTTCGCTTGTCGCTCGTGTCCATTATCGACCCAAGTAGCAGAGACGGCGTTGGGGTGAATAAATTTTATCGGAGGGATGCCTTGGTGATCGCCTTTTATCGTAACACGCAACCAATGTAAATCGCTATTTAACAAATTGTTGCCTTTTGAAATCGTTCTTGGGATTTTGAGGAGCACAAGGCCTGTTCCTGTCAAATCATCAGTCGAATCTAGCAAAATATTTTCGGCAGAAATGCTTACCCATCGGCCTTCTTCTAAGTACCACCAAACAATTTCTGGACGCTCATAGAAGGTATCAATTGTTCGATTTTCTTCCATTTTAAATAAAAAGGAGAGCTCTGTAGGTGGGTAAAGATCCTTGAGGCCAATCAATAAATAACCGTGATGCTCAAATTGAGGTATCAAATTGCGTTCAAGGGTGGCATGTTTGTCAAATATCTTGCTGATCCCAAAAGGTTCGATATGGTAAAACTCATCAGGGCTAATGGCATCATCACTTTGTGATTGAATCGGCAGTAGATTGATCGAAGCAGAAGCTTTGTAATCCAAGGAGATACGCCGAATGGTGGGGGCGTAAGGCAACTCCGGCACTTTCATCATTTCCTTCTCTGTCCGAAGGAAACCTTTTTGAGGTTGCGCATTGAATAAGGAAGCTTTTGCTAAAACCTTCGTATAGCGATCATGCCCAAACCCCATCCTAGGAGAGGTGAGTTCGAGTTTGAAGAAGCCGGTTCTAGTGTTATTATCATAGCCTTGTCCATCCTTCAAGAAAAAGTCTGGATAAATTTCCAAATTGGGAATTTGTATGTTTTCTAAATGAATACTTTCTTTAAGTTTTCGTTCTTCTCCTTCGGTTTCAAAAAGCTGAAACTCTTGTCGTTCTTGTTTCTTGGTCGGAAGAAATTTATTTCCAGAAAGCGCAGATAAAGACACTTTAAAATCTTCGTTGCGAATTTCTTCTAAGTAGCCATCATAATAGGTTTCAAAACCTCCTTCCAAATCAGGAAGATTATGCCAATCAATGTGGACGGACATATCGGTCATTCTTTTTCGAAATAATTCCGATTTTCCAAATAAAACGTAGGAACCTATTTTCGGGGCTGCATCGAAGGGCTGAAAGGGACTATTGGATTCAATAGGGCCAAAATCATTGAAAATATCCAGATTTTTAACTCCTTTTACATCTACATGAATATCAACGGATTCGAGAATCAAATCACGCAAAAACGAATAAGCGTAAATGGGAGCTTCTGACCGTAATTTCACCTTAAGAACGGGTAGTGTGGTTGAAAATTCTTCCCCTAGTACTTCTGCATCATAATTGGAAAACGGTGGGTCGATTCCTAGGAGTTTGAAGCGAAGACTCAATTTGGAAAAATCCCCATTTTGGGGAATGCTAAACGAATAAGCGGGTAATTCAAACCATCCTTCTGGTGTACTCACTTCTATACAAAAGCTATCATTCAGGACTTTAGAGGTCGTATCTTCTGGAGTTAGGTTTTCATTCAGGCTAATATCACGAATCAACCGTGCTAAGGAATCTGATGACTGGTCTTCGACTTTAAAGATCAACGCTACATTTCGTTCGCCTTCGGAAAGTGCTAAAATGGGGGTGGCTATGGCAAAACCAAGCGCAGCGTAAACCATGTTTTTATCTTGCTGCCGCTTGTGGTATTGGTGTTGGCCAAACATAGGCCAGCTTTCTTCATCTTGCAGAAAATCCTCTCCTACCCCGTTCCTTGAATTGGCAATGGGCGCAGCATAAACATTCGTTACCAGTTGGTAAGAACTACCAATATCCATATTCGGATTTCGTTCTAGAAAAACAGTTTTCAGTTCTTGAATTTGAGTTTTAGAAACGGTCAAATCATGATCGGTACGATAAAGGTTATCCACATCTGCTTCATCTCTACCCGCTAGGAGTAGCGTATTGGCAGGGAGAAAATGCTTTGTTTGTGTGGGATTAATATCAAAAAAGACATAGACTTTATCTGGATTTGCTTGCAGAGGGCGTTGGCGAAGGATGCGCTCGTAGTAATAATCTAAATGCCGCTTAGTCAAGCCATTCAGTTTTTGCGTAGCATGGCCAAAAAGCTCTAAAAAGGTAATCAATAAAGCTGCTCCAGGTTCGTGATCACTCTTTTTGCTCAAATTTTCTTGTAAAAAGACTTCTGCTTGTTCGATGACAAATGTTAGTCCTTGGAATAACTCTTTGGTCAATAAGCGGATCTTTTTCATCCCTAGCAAAATGGCTTCTATTTCATTCCTCCCTTCCGTAAAAATATTGACAGGTTCTGCATCTTCCAAGCGCCAAATAGGGTGAAATCCCGTATAATCACCACCAATAGGTCGCTCCCAAATGAGCATCCCTCCCTCCAAATAGACTCCTTTATTCGCGCCCTCATCGTAAGCTTTCAGTTGATTTAATACCCGACTTAATTTCTTATAAATGAGGTGACTCAGGGTTTCTTCAATACGGCTTTGAGCAGACACCACTAAGCTCTTAAATCGAAGAGAAACCTTATACCATTGATCAATGCGCTTAGCGAGGTTCAAAGAGTATTGAAATAAGGCTTTTATATTTTTCTTTTTGACTTTAAGCTCTATCGTAGAGTTTATATTTGATAAAATACGCAGTTTTTCTTCCTCTAGTTCATTTCTATCGGTAGCCATGATTTTGGCAAGGAAGAAGGACAAATCATTTTGAAAAAAATGACTCCAATCACCACCTATTTGGTTTTCTTGGTTATAAAAGCGAATATGACGCGCGAAATCTACTAGGAACGCCATCAAATCACTCACCTCTCTTTCATCCACTTTTACATAATCGGGATGCAATGCACCTTTCATCCGCCGTCCTTGTGCTACGCCTGTCCAATTTTGGTTCGCCTTGTGCAAATGTACTCCCATGGTTATTTTTTGAGGGCGAGGAATGGGGGCGAGGAGGCCAGCGTTCTCATACCTCATTCCTCGCCCCGCTCCTACTCTTCCGTGATATTTGTTCCTTCGGTAAAGTAAAACGGATAAACAATATTCGTTCTTACATTGATACTTCGAATGGTGTACACCACCATAATTCGAAGCAAACCACCAAGATAGTCAGAGGTATCTACATCCACTGTTTCTAACGTTATCCGGGGTTCAAAATGCAAGATGCTAAACGCAATTAAATCTCGAATTTGAGCTAAGGTAGATTCATCAATACGCTCAAAGACAATCCGTTGCAAATCACATCCAAACTCAGGACGCATCACTCGTTCGCCTGGTGAGGTAGACAGTAAAATGTGCAAGCTTTCGGCTATATCTTCTTCCTCTTCCACCATCTGAGCGATTTGATTTTGATCGTCAAATCGTGGTGGGAAAGCCCAACCTTTACCTAGAAAGGATTGTTGTTGTTCGTTATACATCTTGTTTTTTTTAGTGGCAATTCTCGGTTTGACATAAAAAACATGTTTTTAGTAACTAAGGAGTGCTCTCTTGCCTATTTTGGGCAAAACTTGGTGGCTTATTTTACGAACCAAGGGGTTGAAACCCATAGCTATAGAGCCTCGAAGGCTACCGCCTTCTCTTGCGCACACCCGATAGCTTCCTATTGCTTTTGTCAATCCGA